>CAYGMR010000544.1:0-3751 GCA_964350725.1 uncultured Ardenticatenaceae bacterium
GCGCTTGTGTGGAGCTGGGCGCTGTGGGAGGCACATCGATATCGGGTGCAATTGCTTGCCCACAGGTCAGGCTGACATCATCAACGCCATAACCACCGGCCCAATTGCCGCCATCATCAGAGTGCCAACGTACCATGACATTGTTGTTGCCAGCATAGGCACTCAAGTCAAGCGCGTAGCCTTGCCAAATATCACCTTCGGGGACGGGGATTTCTGCATCCCAGTTTGCGCCGCCATCAGGGCTGACCTGCACACCAGCTAAATGATCCCAATTGCCATTGTAGTAGTATTGGAAGTTTAATGTGCCAGTGCCAGAAGAGAGGTCGATGACGTTGGTATATAGATAATCTACGCTGCCGTCACTACCGACATTACCAGGCAAATCGTCATTGGCTGAAGCATAGTAAATGCCTTGAGGTGCTGGGGGGATAGGTAAGAAAGTGCTGCTGTTGTCGGTGGAGACCACCCCTTGCCCGGCTGGAACAGCATTAGAGGTGGTAGACCAATCGGGTGGGAAGGCACCGCTTTCAAAGCCAACAACGGGGCCACCGCAGTATAATGTCGCAGCGGGAGTCTCGCCAGTTGTAAAGCTGAAGGTGGATGAATTAGCACCTTGCCCGCAAAGATTATCAGCCCAAACACGCCAATAATAGGTTGTTAGCGGGTCTAATGCGATGCCGGTTGTGTATGTCGTAACGTTTAAGCCCGCAGCAGAGTCAACCACATTGGTGAAACCAGCATCGGTAGCGATTTCAATACTGTAAGAAGTTGCTTGGGCAACGGCCGTCCAGCTAAATGTAGGACTGGGCAAAACACCAACGGCAGCATCAGCTGGGCTTGTTAATGTGGGTGCTGCTGGAGTGGCTGCAAATATGTCCAAAGCCACCTGTGTCATGTGGGTACCTGAAGTCGAGTTTCCCGTAACATCAATCGTATAGGTGCCAGGGGCAGCACCAGCCGTATTACCAATAGTCATTGTGCTGCTGTCAGGCGGCGTCACTGGATTGGGGCTAAAGCCGGTCGTTGTGCCGACCGGTTCGCCGCTGCTGCTAAGTGTGACATTGTCTGTATAGCCACTTATTTGGCCGATGTTGACCGAATAGACAGCATCTGTACCTGTGCAAATAGCTAGTTCTGGCGGCGTAGCACTAATTGTGAAGTCAGGTTCACCACAAGCATCAAACTTAAATGAACCGATGCGTGTGCTCCATGAAGAAGACGCATTATATTCGCCTGTGAACCAGAATGTACAATCATCTACCGGATCCACACTCATGGCGCTGTAATCGCCATAACGATTACTATTATTGGCGGCCGTGCCGTTGATTAACACACCTTCACCTTGTGGCATCGTGCCCAAAGGGTCATTGGCGAGTCGTCCAGTATACCGCAGTGAGGGGAACATGCTGCTGCTGGTGACATTGTAGCCCATAGCGATATTGCCAGCGCCATCCATCGAAATCGCGCCCATCCAGCGGCTGTTTGCATCGGGTGCGTAGGTGCCTTCCTGATGTAGAGTCCAGACCCCGACTCCGGATTTGCGTAATTCAAACCAGCGGATGCCGCCATGATCGTTGCCGTCTACATCTGTGACAAGATTGCCGACCAGGGTTTCGTATGAACCGAAGTTGCGGTACTGCAACCGGAACATGATAACTTCACGCAGAGGATCTAGTGTTGTGCCACTGCCTTGCTGCGGGAAACAGGCAAAAGCGAAGAAACCACATAAATCAGAATCTATTTCGGCAATGGGGATATTGAGTGGGCCTGTAAATGAAGAATTCCCTGGTGTGTCAAAATCAGTGTGGAACGACCAGATTTCCAAATAATCTTCTGTGGGATTATTACTGCCGGAGTTATGCGCTTCATCATCACGATGACGCATGAAGTAGTTATCTGAGCCGGCCGGCGGCAAGGTTGCGCCATCTAAATCGCTGGGAATGAGTGCTTGGAAGCCGAACCCGGGCAAGTCTGGTGCAGTAAAACGTATGGACGTGGCCGCTAATCCTGCAAGCATTTTTGTGCGGTCTAATGCATAGGCTGCTGAACTGCTTTCGTTAGACGAAACGTAATAAGCATCCGGCCAGACAGCGTATTTGGGATAGTCTGGGAAGCTAGGTGTGGGGAAATCATAAGCATACCAGCCGCTTGTGACTGGGTTGGGGCCATCAGAGATATAGATACAAAGGTGATTCCCAGAACTTGCAAATTCACTTAACATCCAGCGGTCAGCCATTTGGTCATATAAAACGATGCCATCGCCAAAGCCCGTCGCACAGGCACCAGAACCAAAGGAATCAAGTGCTGTGGGGCCGGCTAATACGCCGCCAGCTTTGTCATAAATCATCATAAGACCGCCGCCACCGCTGTTTATGATTTGGATGTAATGATTAGGACCAACGTCACCAACTGTGTCTGGTGGATTGACTCCTGTAAAACCTTGCCCATCCATATTGATAATGGGTGTTAGAAATGCAAAATCTGTTGCTTCAGGTGCGCCATCTTGCACGGCTAACAGCGGATCGACCCCACCGAGGATCCCACCGGGGTAGGTAACATCTTCGTCGGTTAAGCCAGAAAGATTCAAACGTGGATTAATTTCACGATCTAAGAAAAATTCTGGTTGATATGCGGGCAGTTCTGCGACCGATTGGCTGTGGGTGGGCACAACTGGTTCGCTCACCCAAATGTCGTCACCGACAGATTCTGAATTTGTATTCGTGGCTGCTATTGAACGGTTATTTGCGGGTGCTTCCAGTTTCTGCGTGTTGCGTTTCGCTGGCAGCAAAAACAGACCGACAAGCAGCAGGCAGAATATGCCTATGCCAATTTTCCATACAGATTTCATTATGTTACCTCCTGGTTTTGTTGATTGGTAAAAGGGTTTTGGCGGGAACTCATTATGCGGATTTCTCCCCCCTGTGGCCTTTAGGATGCACATGTATGTTTATCCGCAAGCCTATTCAATAAGATAGCTTGGAGTATAACATAAATTTTGTTCCCAAAGGTTCGGTTTTGGTTAGAAAATGAGTGGGAGACATCCATGCTCGTTGCCAATATGCAAAACATGCCGACTAATCGTCTGCTATGTTAGAATAGCTGCATGGTTATATTATGCGAAAAGATAAAATCTCAAGTTTTGATACCGTTGGCAGTGGGCTACGCTATGAGCGTTGTTGTGACTTTGACTAACCCTTATAGAGGAGACAATTTTGTCCACTCCTTTAGCTAAAAAATCTTCTGTAGAAGCGATTCAGGCGCGTTTTGATAATGATGTAGAACGTTTTTCTAATTTAACGACCGGGCAAACGGCAACAATTGATGCGCCGTTGGCGATGGAATTGATCACGGCAACGGCCGTTGCCGTTACCAACCCCATTCAACGTATTTTAGATATTGGTTGTGGCGCGGGTAATAATACACTCAAACTTTTGGAACTTGTGGGGTCGGCCGAATGTCACCTGTTAGATTTAAGTCTGCCTATGCTCGAAAAAGCGCAGGCACGCATAAGCGCCGCTGGTAATCAAGCAATCACTTTGTTGCATGGCGATTTCCGGACAGTCGATTTGGCTGCCGCAGCGTATGATGTTGTTATTGCAGCGGCCGTATTGCATCATTTACGTGATGATCGTGATTGGGAAGCAGCCTTTGCAAAGTTGTATTCGATAACCGCCCCTGGTGGGTCGGTTTGGATAACAGACCTGATTGCTCATGAAAATTCAGCCGTGCAAGCGCTCATGTGGCGACGGTA
>CAYGMR010000545.1:0-3745 GCA_964350725.1 uncultured Ardenticatenaceae bacterium
GACCTGCCAGCAGGTCGGCGCGCCCCACCCATTCTGCCAGCGGCGGCGGTGCGGCATAAAATTGAGATTTTTGCTCAATATCCAGCAATCCTTTGGCAACCTCTACATATTGGGGCTGTGGTTGGGCAGCAGCTTGTTTTGGCAGCGGCGCATCTTGTATTGGCAGGTCGAGTGGCGGAAAAGTCAATACTTTCCCATTAGTAGCATAAGCGATATTGTCCGGGTCACTATCTACTCTCCAATAGGCAGTGACCAATCCCACTACCAGATTGCGCTCAACATCTAATACTGGCCCACCACTCATGCCACGACGTACATTGCGAGTACGCAGCTCAATCGGTTCTTCAAGAAGGCGAGTTTCGGATATCACTTCTACTGGCCCCATAATCTCGCCATGTGCATAACGAGAAATCCGATTGCCAACAGGTGCGTAACCATAGCTGCGGAAGCCGTGGTTTATCGAGGCATTAGTCGTGCCCAACTTCGGCATTTGTTCGGGGTCAAGCGGCGCTGCGCCATCTAATTGCAACACAACCACATCGTCATCATGCCCAGGGAAACAAGCCGCGACGGTGGCGCGGCGTGCTTTGGCTTCGTCGCCACGTACCTGTGGGAAGTAGACGCCGATTTCTGTGCCGTTGGCATCGCGTGGGTGCACACCGATGGCGGCTTCAACAACATGGGCGCAGGTGACGATACGGCCGTCGAGCGAAACCGCAATGCCTGTGCCCACAATCGTATCGCTGTCGGAGCGGCGGATTTGTACTGTGAAGTCGCGTAGATTTTGGAGGATGGTTCCTTCGCGAAGCGTTTCTTCGGTCATATTGTTGTCCGTTATGTGGTTGGGGGTGGGGGTGACGGCCGTTGCCAGGTCAGCTTAACTTTGATACTGCCTTCCGCGCCTGCTTTGGCTAAAAGCGCACCAGCTTCAAAATCGAGCTTGACACCAAATTCGATGTCGGCGCTGGTGAACTCCTCGGGAATTTTATCGCGCAGTTCGGCAGCACGATAGGCCATGCCCATGATGGTGATCATGGCCATATCCAATGACTCTTTGGATTTTTCAAGCCACTTTTTGACATCGCCAGTCAGGCTGGCTTGTACCAGTCCGTGTTCATCGGCAAAATCTACAAGAATTGGGGGTTCTGCGGGCGATTGGGTTGCGTCTGGCATAACTCACTCCTATCAAACTATTTGGCATTTTACAAGTGGGGATATGGTAACAGAAAGCAGGGGTGTTATCAATGCAGGTTTGGGAAAGATATGTAGCGTTTTTGTTGACAACAACAGGCGTTGACGACAACGGGCACGGTCGGAGACACGGCCCTGAGCTATGGAAAGTGACGGCTAAATCTGCTATCATTACAGGTATGAACAGTAAGCAACGCCAAACCCTTTCTGCGATCTTTGCCAACCCAATTAATGGAAACATTGAGTGGCGACACATTGAATCTTTGCTTATCGCGCTAGAATGTCAGGTTGTTGAGGGTAGTGGCTCACGAGTAACTTTCATCCTCAATGATCAGCGCGTAGACCTTCATCGGCCACATCCAGGAAAGGAAGCGCTTCGCTATCGTGTTAAAGATGTACGAAAATTTTTACAAAGGGCAGGTGTCACTCTATGAACGAAATGACTTATAAAAACTATTCAGCAAAGATTGAATACGATTCCATAGATAAAATTTTTGTGGGACACATTATTGGCATTCGAGACATTGTCAGTTTTCATGGCAGTACCGTTGAAGAACTGGAATCGGCATTTCACGAAGCTGTCGATCATTATTTGGAAGTATGTGAAAAAATCGGACAAAATCCACAAAGGTCATTTTCTGGCAAATTGACATTACGGATTCCACCAGAAGTCCATATGGCCGTTGCAACAACGGCAGACATCAATAGCAAAAGCATCAATCAGTGGGCTACTGAAGTCTTAAAACAAGCTATAACTTCTGAAGCGGCCACCTAGACAACTGTTTGTTATATCGTAAGCAAAAAGGGCAAAATTTAGTCGCAAGTAAAGGAGGTTGCGCACGACATAATCAGAACTGTGGCACAGAAGATGAACGAATTAGATGATGAAGAACGTGAAATTTTAGAAGCATTTGAAAAAGATGAACTCAGGTCGATTGTAGATAAAGATGCTGAACTAGAAAAGCACCAACAATACGCAGCGGCTACTTTCAAAAAAGATAAGCGTATCAGCATTCGTATTTCTAGTCGCGATCTGACAGCTTTACGCAAACGCGCTTTGGTCGAGGGGTTGCCCTATCAAACCTTGATTGCGAGTGTGTTGCATAAATATGTTGATGGACGCTTGAAAGAAACGACTTAACTGTCGAGTAAACATTCCCCTTCATATTCCCCAATCAGTTAGCCAAAGACCAGAATATGGCCATCCATGAATGGATGGATATCCATTGTTTGATCCAAAATAGCCCATAAAACGCCAATCCAGAGCAATGATTCATTTCATCATTTGAAGGCTCTTCAAGATTTAAGGGAGCTGATGGCTAATATTGCGTATTTCGTATGGCGTATCCAGAAAGAGCTGCGTGATATAGGGTTTGCACTCAAAGTTTGCGTCACATGCATTAATTTTAAGGGACACTGATACGGAAATAGGCGGGCAAGAAAAATCAAAGCCTTTCCGTATCAGTGTCCAGGAATTTGGTTGTGGGTTTACCACGTTATGCAGTACACAATACGGCAAAACTCTGCTCTCCAAAAGAGCTTATTTGAATCGTTACACAAATCCATTGTTAATGCTTGTCCATGTTTATATGTGCAATATCTTGACAAATAATAAACATTCCTTTATACTGTGGTCATGTTCAATATTAAATTGACAATATTTAATTGATTCGCAGAGGTAAAAAATGGCTTTTTGGAATGGAAATAGCAAGCGTAAAACGAATAACATCCAACCTTTTAACAGTAACAACCAACCGATCGTAGAACTAAAAAACATCGTCAAAACATTTCCGGTCGGCGATGAAGACATCACTATTTTGCACAGTATCTCAGTCGATATCCACGCGGGCGAGTTTGTCTCCATCGTGGGGCCATCGGGCAATGGCAAATCGACATTGCTCAATATGGTCACCGGCATTGACCGCCCGACCAGCGGCAAAGTCAATGTGACCGGCCGACCCGTGCATGACATGAGCGAAAATGAGCTGGCCAAATGGCGTGGTGAGGAAGTAGGTATCATTTTCCAATTCTTCCAAATGCTGCCTTCGCTCAGCTTGTTACAAAATGTGGCTTTGCCGATGGAATTTGCGCGCAAATACGGCCGTTCCCAACGCACACAACGCGCCATGCATCTACTCGAACTGGTCGACCTCGCTGATCAGGCTCACAAGCTACCCAGCATGGTCTCTGGCGGACAGCAGCAGCGCGCCGCCATCGCCCGTGCTCTGGCCACCGACCCGCCCTTGCTTGTCGCGGATGAACCGACCGGCAACCTGGACGCCAAAACGGCGCAGCAAGTTTTTGAGATTTTCATGCGTCTGGTCGAAGAACAAGGCAAAACTTTGCTGATGGTGACGCATGACAAACAATTGGCTGGTTTGATCCCGCGCCAAATTGAGATCGTCAACGGCCGTATCTCCCAAGACAAACGGCAAACAGCCAAGCTCAGCGTTCCGTCACAAAAAATTCAGAAAGCGCCCATGGCACCCATACTGAATGGCAGCATGAACGGCATCGGTATGGCATTGGCTCAATAATAAAAGACAAAAAATAA
>CAYGMR010000546.1:0-3705 GCA_964350725.1 uncultured Ardenticatenaceae bacterium
TGTTTACTGTTCGCTGGGCATCTGCATTAAACTGGGCAACACAAATAGGTACCAGGCGTGCCACAACGGCATTTTGTGCGGATGTTGTGGCCAAATACGTGGCAGCACTATTTGTTGTCCAGCCACCCTTCGTGAAACCGAGAATCAAGGTGATTGCAATTGCACCAATTACAATCCAGAAGACAACTGATTTCTTCAGTTTTGCCTTGTCCCATTTTTGTCGAATATCTGTTAAATTAGCTTGCATCGTATTTCTCCTTTGTCAAGCAGCAGCACGTGAATCAAAAAAATTAATCGGAATTTCATACCGAATGAATGCGATCAGCCGCCGCCCGTAGACGTTCAGCTACCCGATCTGGCATCTCTCCTTTACTAATAAAGGCGTCGGCCCCAGCAGAAAGAGCTGCCTGCTCACGAGCATCTAGTTGGCTGATAAGAACAATGATGGCTTCCGCCGGGCAGACTGCTCGCAGTTGGGACAATGTATTACCGGAATCTAAGGGGATCATTTCCCAATCCACCAGTAACATCTCTGGCCGAGATTGCGGAGCAAGCGCTAAGGTGGTGGGCCAGTCGGCAGCTTCATCGACTACCGTCATGTCAAGATCAAGTAGCAGCAGCCGCATGGCTGCGCGTACGTCAAGCTGGGGTGCGGCTAATAACACAGTAGTCATGAGTTAATCATACCTTCAATTCATACTGGCAACATCGGCCAGTCAGGGGTTTTCTGACTCCGCCACTTGGGGGAGATCTGTAGGGGTTACAAGATATAGGGGAGTAAGATGATACTGGAGCGACTATTCTTAAAGAAACTGGAATTAATCCAGAGGATCTCCAACTACTTCCTTCTCTAGTAGAAATTCTTGCCATGCCTCGTTGAAAACAGGGATGTATCCTGGTTCAGCAAGTCTAACAACGATATCGACCCAGTTTTTATGTTCATTAGGCTTGCGCCTTGAGTCTTTGATCTCGAATTTCTGCATGCTCAGAATACGAGCCAGATCACCAATGAGATCTTCTCGATGTTGTTGGTCAACCAACCACTCCTCGAATTTTAGAAACATCGCCTACTCCTTACTTCGTTGAATCTTTGACAGCCAATTCGGACTTCTTGGCTGAATCAAGCTGTTCAATATCGTTCGCTACATTAATGGTGTAGCGATTATTATGTAGGCTCAATGTAAAGTTGTTCGCATCAGTGCCCAGTTTGCGAGCAATTCCCCAACCGGTGGCACTATTCTTGAAAAAGATATCAAAGCGCGATGGCACAGCCGGTAAGGCGTGAGTTTTGCCTGGGTCGACCAAGGTGGTGCTGATAAGCGTGCGTCCCACGTAAATTTGTGCCTGCACCTTTGTATCTGTCTTGTTGTGGAATGTTATCTCTGTCTCTACCATTTTGACTCCCTTTTTCTTGTTCACGGCATCAGGGTTAACATGCACCCCATCGACCCGCATCGGCGATATGTGACAACGTTCCCACACAGCTTTTTCTAAAGGACTTTTATCCGTGAATTAATGATACAGTCGGCACATCATTGCGGCATCGGGTAGTCAGGGGGTATTTAACTCCCCCACTTGGGGGATAAATGATAAGAGATAGGGAGGTTTTGTAATCGGCCGTTTAGTCGACGAGGTGGTGGCGCACAGCCAGCGCTGCGGCTTCTGTACGGCTGGCAACATCCAGCTTGCGCAGGATATTGCTGACATGGGATTTGATGGTCGACGGGCTGACAAACAGCTTTTCGGCGATCTCGGTATTGTTCAAACCGGCGACGATACAGGCTAACACGGCATGCTCGCGCTCAGTCAGGTCCTGACCGGGTGTTGGTGGCTGGGTGGCGGCATGCACCATCGCCTGGACAGCCGCCGGCGAAAGCGTACTGCGACCAGCGTGGGCGGCTCGGATGGCCTGGGCCAGTTCATCCCCCGTCACGTCCTTGAGCAAATAGCCGATGGCTCCCGCCTGCAGCGCATTCTGGATCAGCTCTTCTTCTTTGAAACTGGTCAGTACAAGCACCTGTACTTTGGGAAAGCGCTGGCGAATAATACGTGTGGCGGTCACGCCATCCATAGCTGGCATGGACAAATCCATGAGCACAACGTCAGGCATAAGGTTAGCACACAGCTCGATGGCTTCGACGCCGTCGGCTGCCTCGCCGGCCAATTCCAGGTCGTCGAAAACATGTAAGAAGGTCGCCAGTCCTCGGCGGACCATCGTATGATCATCAACGAGCATGACGCGAATCGGTGCAGCAGTGTTCATAGGCCTTTCTGTTCCTCACTTGCCATCCAACGGACGGTGATTTCCGTGCCGTTACCTGGCTGGCTCGTAATGATTAACTGCGCGCCCACAGCTTCAGCGCGCTCGCGCATCATACTCAATCCATAATGGCCCGACGGTATTTGCTCCAAATCAAAGCCCCGGCCATCGTCACGGATATGTAATTCGACTGTAGCAGCCGCGTACTGGAGGTTGATCGCCACCTGGTTGGCCCTGGCATGTTTGGCGATGTTGTTGAATGCTTCCTGGCATAGGCGGTAGAGTGCTACCTGCACATCAGCCGGCAAACCCCCTTCCCCCACGACGGACACCCTGACGGGGATGTTCGCCCGGCCGGTCAAGGCGTTGCCTAACTGGCGCAGCAAGTCGCCTAATTCGCTGTTTATCAAGACCTGGGGCCGCAGCTCGGCTAACAGCCCGCGCATCTCGGCCAGCGCACCGCGCGTCAAGCGGCGCAGGTCTTCCAGCGACTGCCGCCCCATCGCCGGGTCTCGCTCCCACAGTCGCGGCAGAACTTCGGCGATCAGTCCGACTGAGAAGAGTGACTGGTTGACGGCATCGTGTAGGTTTTGGGCCAGGCGCTGCCTTTCCTCCAAAGTAGCGACTACTTGCGCTTGCTCATATAGTTGGGCATTGACCAGTGTAATGGCCGCCTGATTGGCGACGTTTAATGCTAGGTTGGCATGATGAGTCGTAAAACTGTTCGGTTTGGTATGTGCAACGCCTATACCCCCGATAACACGACCCTTCACGGCCAGGGGCACCCACATCCACGCACGTATCCCGTCTAAAAGCACTGCGGCCTGCTCAGTTAGGAGCGACCGCAGAAATTGTGCCGCTGGATCGGCACTCCACACGTCGGCGATTCGCTGCGATTGGTGTCCATTGAACAGAGCTGTTAGCGTATCCGACTTGTCTAGTTGAATGCCAAAAGGCATGGCTTCTTCTAGCTGTTGCGATCCACGCACAGCCAGGGCAACCAGGGTTAACGCTTCTAGTCGAAAAAGCGCGGCATGTGTGTAGTCGACAATTACGTGTAACTGGTCGAGGATTAAACCTGGCTTGAGTTCCAGGGCGGAGGCCAATGTTTGGGAAATTTCTAGGAGGGTGGATTGCTCGCGCATGCGGGCCTCCATTTGTAATTGGCGTTCCTCATTGCGAGCTTGCAAGGCGACCAGCGCTGCCTGAAAATCTTGCAGCAGGTGTTGTTCTTGAGAACCGGCGGGCCATTGCTCCGGAAGAATGATAGGCAGCGTGTCGGGAGGATGAGCTATTTGATGGAAAAGGCTGGACAACAGCGCATAGAAATCAGGTGGTTGAGACATGTGGTGATTTTAGCCCAAGTTCAAGTGCAATCCCACAACAAGCGCAGAGTGATGTCACGGCTGCCTACAATGACTTGGCGGGTCGAGCCTGCGACGTTG
>CAYGMR010000547.1:0-3696 GCA_964350725.1 uncultured Ardenticatenaceae bacterium
ACTGAATGCATCCTTGTCGGTGTCGTCGATACCCCGCTCTTTTCGCAACAACTCGGCGACCTGCAAAGACGGCCGTCTGCGACCTGCTTCGATTTTGTAGATCGTTTCGACTGAACAACTGGTGCGTTCTGCGAGCGACTTCTGCGTGATGCCCAGTGATTTACGGCGACTTTTCAACCAATCTCCAAATGTAATCTCTCGCTGCATAATGTCTGTCTCTTTTATGGGTACGGTTCTGTACGAGATTGTACTAGTTTTTGTACGACTTTTCCATTGAAAGGGAGACTGCAGTTGTGCTTTACTGTGTATGTCGTTAAATTTTAGAAAAGTTGGCAAATAACCAAGGAGCATAAAAATGCAAGAAGTAATTGATAACATCTCATCAGAAAAACTACAGACTGCCTCAATAAAGAATATGGCCACATTCTACTCTATTTATGGACGCGGGGAGGGGGGGGGCCTTGTGTCAACCCCCAGTGATGTAGTTTTTATTCCGGTCTTCCGGCTCCCGTATTTAATGGCGTTGTCTCAATCAATATGACATGCGAGGAGGTTCAATCAACGGTTGACGACCTTCAAGCGAAGTTAAATAAAAAGGGTGGGCCAGCCATGTGGTGGGTCGGGCCACAAACCACGCCTGAAAACATCGACGCCTTGTTGGGACAGCACGGTTTGCAACCGGCGGGAGAAGCACCCAATATGGTCATAGAGTTGGCCGCGCTGAGTTCCATGCAGACTAATATTGAAAACTTTAGAATTGAAAAAGTCAATAAAGTCGACAATCCAGAAGGGCAAGCATTATGGGCGCGGACGACGGCGAAGGGTTTTGGTGTGCCTGACCCAGTTGCCGCTGAGGTAGCAGCATTAGAAGCGACCTTTACGAGTTCATATTACAAGGCGGCCCATCATTACATCGGCTATTTAGATGATGTACCAGTTGCAGCCTCCTCGATGGTGTTGGATTCTGGCGTTGCCGGTATCTATGCTGTCGCCACAGCTCCGGAAGTACGACGTAAAGGCATTGGTGCCGCCATGAGTCGGATGCCGTTGCTTGAGGCAAAAGAGATGGGGTATCACGTTTGCATATTGCAAGCCTCAGCCATGGGTTACCCTGTCTATTAACGGCTTGGTTTCCAGGAGACATTTAAGTTTCGGACTTATTTGCAATTTCGGCAGGAAGCGTGAGGGTTTGGTCTAACAAGGCAGAAGAAGAAACCGCTTTTTACTCATACATTACTTGTCGGGCAACGGCCGTTGTAAACCAGTCTAACAAAACGTGTGAAGTTAAATCTATCCGCCTGGTTTGTGCTGATATCCCCCTATTGACATACTTTTTGAATTCCAGTTATAATTTGTTAGGCAAAATGATTTGAATTAGGGAAGTTGTTTTGAAGGTAACTTCCCTTATTTGTAATCATGTGATTAGTAATATTGCTGCGTCACGGTATAGGAAAAACCCGTTTTTACCCCCCCCATATTTCATGGACAATTGCCGTTTCCCAAAGCTAAAACTTCCCATTCCCATTTAATCCATTTTACGAATAGAAGGCATAAACAAATTCAGCCCCGCCGCAAACAACCAGGCGACCACACCCGCTAATGCTAAAGCTGCCGATAATCCCAAGGGCACAGCCAACGCACCGACGACCATATTACTACCCGTGTCTGCCCCCGCGTGTAACATGCTGTAAATCGTCATCACACGGCCGCGTACGCGATCTTCGATGTGCAGCTGCACAATTGTCACTGCCAGGCTTTGTAGGATTAGCAACATGCCACCGAGCGCAATCAAGGCCAAACAAGCTGTAACCATATTGGGCGCAAAAGCAACGCCCATAATCAACAACGGCAAAATAAGCGCAGCAATGATTAAATTGCGCCCCTTTTGATGCGCTCCCAAGCGGGCAACGATTACCGTTCCAATCACTGCGCCCAATGCAGCCGATGATAAGAGAATGCCCAATCCCACAGCGCCAACGGCCATGACTTCCGCCGCATAAGCAGCCATCAGACCGGTGGCGGGATATGCCAAACCGCCCACCACTGCCATCAAAGCCATCGTACCCAGAATGGCCGGCTGTCGCCATACAGCCACAAAACCTTCTGATAAGGCAATGCCAAACCCCCCTTTTTTGCTGTCTTGGGCCACATCAACAACTTTGATCATTGCCAGGGCGATAATCGGGAAGATGTAGGTGAGGGCGTTAAGGACCATGGTGATGCCGACACCAACTGCGGCGATGAGCAGCCCGCCGATGGCAAAACCGATCAGGTTAGAGATATTGAAAATGGTTGCATTGAGGGCAACAGCATTTGATAGATGTTCCCGGTCAACGATGTCTACCAAGAATGCGCGCCGGGCTGGATGGTCAATGGCGAGCAAGGCACCAAAGACAAAGTACAACAAAATCATGTGCCACAGTTGAATATTGCCGCTGATGGCTAATAAGGCAAAGATGATCGCCTGCAGAAAAAGACCAGTTTGGGTGATGAGGATCAATTTGCGGCGTGGCACTCGGTCGATTAAGACGCCACCGACCAATGAAATGGGCACAACGGGAATAAGGGCGATAAAACCGACTGCACCTAACCAAAAGGTGGAGTCGGTGATTTCATAGATCAAATAACTTTCGGCGATGACTTGCAGCGAAGTGCCGGTAACAGAAATGATCTGCGCGATCCAAAAGAGGCGGAAGTTACGCGATTCGAGCGCGGGCGCAACGGCCGTCCAGCGCGATGTTTTGTGTGGAGGAGGAGAAGCCGCCACTATTCCGTGCCACTGCCAGCACGACGGCTAAAAAATCCGGCGATGAGGGCAATAATCACCACACTGCCAACGACAAAAAATAGCAAGTTGGAACCTGTACGTTGGTTGGCTTCGGGTGTGGTTTCGGCTTTTTGAACGGCCGTTGGTGATTCTGGGGTTGCGGTAACGGCCGTTTCTCCTTCTGCTTCCGCGACTGATGTGCTTTCTAAATCATCCTTGGCTGGTGTGGCAGTGGTTGACGTTGTGGATTCCTCAGCCGTTTCGTTATTTCTTGTCACACGTGGTGTTCTGGTCGGGGTTGCCGTTTTGGTAGGTGGCAGAGGAGTCGGTGTCGGCAAAGGTTCTGGTCGTAATGCAGTTAATAGCTCTTCGGCGAATTCTACCGTGTCGACGCTGGTGAGGATCGAAATGCCATCCAAATCTGGCTGCAGTGTGGTGAGCAAATCGAGCAACTCATCAACATCCCCTTCGGTACGAATTTGTACCGAAACTTCGATATCTGGATTGGCACGGCGTACGTTGTTAATGATGGGCCTGACAAAATCCAGTACAGTTTCTGGTTCTGTTTGTACTTTTTGCACCTGCAAAATCAACATATCTGCATAAGGCGCCATTGCTGT
This sequence comes from uncultured Ardenticatenaceae bacterium, assembly GCA_964350725.1. Lineage (GTDB taxonomy): Bacteria > Chloroflexota > Anaerolineae > Promineifilales > Promineifilaceae > JAACFF01. The sequence goes on from CAYGMR010000547.1 coordinate 3,388, forward strand.
GCTGTGGCTGAGTGCAAAGCTGTGGTCTGGTCCCAGGGCGACTTGTAAACCATATTCATCGGCGACTTCACGTAATTCTCGGATACTGCCGATTGGATCTTCTTGTTCATTGAGCGGGTTGGCTGTGCCATGTTCCAGATTGTAACCCACAATGTCGATGTCATCGGCAATATGTGGAATGAGGCGTATGGCATCGGCGGCAGATTTGAAGACCACGAGTTTACGCCCGGTTGTGACCTGGCTGAGCATATCAATTTGTGAAATATGTTCAACACGGGCGATGTCGCCAGTGCGTGCCATGGTGTTGAA
>CAYGMR010000548.1:0-3694 GCA_964350725.1 uncultured Ardenticatenaceae bacterium
AGTGCTGGGCTTCGTGTTTGTGGCCGCCGGTGTGGGTTATTTGATTGACACAATCGGCTTGTTGCTAGTGCCAGCATACACCACCACACCAGCTTTGATTGCCCTGATTATCGCCATCGCTGAAATTTCTTTCCCCATCTGGTTGTTGCTCAAAGGGGTCAACACCGACCACGCGCAAAATCGTACGCTTGTACCTGAAACTGCCTAAACCCCTCGATGAAATAAATATAACTTCTCCAAGACTCGGTCGTATAAGAAGCAGTTGGGTCTTGGAGAAAAAGGAAAACCTCATGAAAGCAATGATATATACCGAATATGGATCACCTGATGTCCTGCAACTCAAAGAGATGGCCAAACCGACACCTAAGGATAATGAACTGCTGATACGCATTGAGGCGACAACGGTAACGGCCGTTGACAGCACTTTTCGTCAGGGCGCGTCATTGAGCGGCAGATTTTACACCGGTCTCACACGCCCCAAAAGACCCGTGTTAGGGTCTACGCTGGCCGGGGAAGTTGAAGCCGTGGGCAAAGATGTCACCTTATTTAAAAAAGGGGACCAGGTGTTTGGAGCGACCGCAGATTTTGGCGCACATGCCGAGTACATCTGTTTGCCCGAAGATGGGGCTTTGGCACTGAAGCCAACCAGCATCACCTATGCAGAAGCTGTCGCCACCAATGCGGTGTTAACCGCTTTGCCGTTCCTCAGAGACGAGGGACAAATTCAGAGCGGTCAAAAAGTTCTCATCAATGGAGCTTCAGGCAGCGTCGGTAGTTATGCGGTGCAGCTAGCCAAGCAGGCAGGGGCAGAAGTCACGGGGGTGTGCAGTACAGAGAAAATGGAATTTGTGAAATCTTTGGGCGCTGACAAGGTGATTGATTACAAGAAAGAGGAGTTCACCGACAGCGGCGAGCGCTATGACATTATTTTTGATGCGGCCGGAAAGAGTTCGTACGGCCGTTGCAAACATATCTTAAAAGAAAACGGAATCTATTTATCAACCGTCCTTTCTCCCAGGATCGTGCTTGACATGTTATGGACATCAATCGTAGGCAGCAAAAAGGCAAAAATTGCGTTCGCCGGACTGCGACCCGCAAGCGAACAGGCAAAAGATCTACGTTTCCTCACAGAGCTGATTGAGGCTGGTCAATTAAAATCGCTCATCGATAGAAGTTATCCATTAGCGCAAACGGCCGAAGCGCATCGCTATGTCGAAACAGGGCACAAAAAAGGAAGCGTTGTGATTACGGCAACCCCCTAACAAACTTGATAAATGAGGAGGAAAACACCCTTATTGAGTCGTGACAGCAACGTACGTTGACACTTGAAACAGCATAATAAAATCTTGGGAGCGCACGGTCATTTAGTTTCTGGCTGCTCCGCCCGGTTTTGCAATTTTGACATTGGGTCTTGACAAAGGCATCTTCTAGTTGTATAGTTCATTACATGAGTAGTTAACCAAATAACTAACTCAGCTTTTCAAAGAAGGTTAAACACGAAAAATTTACCTGAAATCGGTGAAGGAAAGGGTATGAAACCGCAATTTGACACAGACAAACCGATCTACCTGCAAATCGCCGAGAGCATCGAGGATGATATTCTGCAGCAACTTGTTGCAGAAGAAGACCAAGTTTTATCGACCAATCAATTGGCAACGATGTACCGCATTAATCCGGCCACGGCCGCCAAAGGACTCAATATGCTCACGAGTGAAGGTGTCTTATATAAAAAGCGAGGCATTGGCATGTTTGTTGCAACCGGTGCCGCAACAAAAATTAGGTCGAAAAGAAAAAAGGCTTTCAAAGAGAATTATATTGTTCCGCTCTTGAATGAGGCGAGCAATTTGGACATCACCAAAGATGACTTAATAGAAATGATAAATAATAGTGCGGAGAACGAATGATGAGTCCAATGACGATTTTAGAAGCAAACCAACTTAGAAAATCATATGGCTCAATCGTGGCACTTGAAGATGCAACGATGCAGTTTGAGGAAAACAAGATTTATGGTCTGTTAGGCCGTAATGGGGCAGGCAAATATACGTTGTTAGACATTCTCTCCGCCCGCATTTTTGCTGACAAGGGAGATGTCACCTGCTTTGGGCAGGACATACTGACAAATCCAGAAGCAATTAGCCAACATTGCTGCTACATGCCAGAGAAACATTTTTTTCCGGAACGTTTCAAGGTAAAAACATTTTTGGACCACGCCAAAGCCTCGTTTTTACAGTACGATGAAAAATATGCGGCAAGGTTGTGTGCTGTTTTTGACCTGAACGTGAACCAAAAATATGGACAGCTATCCAGAGGGTATCAATCAATTTTTCGCATCGTCATGGGGTTGGCTTCCAATGCGCCCATTACGATTTTTGATGAACCGGTGCTGGGGCTGGATGCAGTGGCAAGAGATAAGTTCTATGGTGAATTGATTGAAGCTTTTTCCGAAAATCCGCGCTTGTTCATTATCTCAACGCATTTCATTGATGAGTCTGTGGATTTGTTCAACGAGGCGATTATCCTCAAGCATGGCAAGGTTATTCGACAGGGCCCTGTGGATGAGATGTTGGCGAATGTCTTTTATGTGTCGGGTAAAACGGCGCAGGTGGATGCCTTCGTGGCGAAGCGTGCCGTTATTGGTCAGCAAGCGATAAATGGATTGAAAACGGCCGTTATCGACGGACCCCTCCCTCAACAAACAATACCTGGCCTAAACTTCTCGTCCTTAACCATGCAAAAGCTGTTTGTTTATCTCACAAATGATGAAGGTAATTGGGAACAATCATGATGCATAAAATTCAAGCGAACATCATTTTTAGGCTGCGCTATCTGCTAACCTGGCTCTCGTGGAATATGGCCATTTACTTCATCCTTGTCATCGTGACTTTCTATGTGCTCATACAAACGGGCATCATTGGCGTAAGCAATGGTAGTCTGGTCTATCGCATTTGGGCCTTGGTCATTTTTCAATTCATTATTTCTGCCAAATTCCAAGAAGATTTCGACTGCTTTCTGACATTTAGCAACACGCGCCAAGAGATTTTTTACGCTCTTGGCAGCGTGGCCATTATCAACAGTACACTCATCAGCGTCATCATTGTGCTCGAAAAAGTGATGATTGATTTGTTTAATGGGTGGTTTGGTTTTCGAAATATTACTGACCCATTGCACGCATTTGCGCCGTATGCTGTCGACAACATCTTTTCTCTTTTCTTCTTTTCTCTGTCTTTGTCTATTGCGCTCTCTTTTTTAGGGATGCTGTTAGGTTCTTTATCTTACCGCTTTGGCAAACTGTTCGATTATCTCGTCTGGCTTGCTGTTTTCTTACTGTCAATAGTCTATCTGCCGCTGGCATTATGGTCGTTGTATCAGGAGGGTGAATTAACGGCCGTATTTGCCTCATGGGGTGAGTTTCTAGGAGGTTTTAATGTGTTGGCAAATTCTGGTTACTTGTTGCTAATTGCAATTGTGCTTGGCGCACTTACTTTCTTAAACATGAGACGATTGCCCCAAAAATAACAGCAGTGCTTTAATTTTCACCCATCAAATTTATAACCAAAACACCCAGCGACATGCCAAAATGTATGAATGTATGACGCTGTCTAGGGCGTGTTGACATTTCACTGTTTAGACAATTTTTGAACCACAGAGAACTCAGAGTTTTCGTAGTTTTTTACTCAAATTCTCTGTGAACTCC
>CAYGMR010000549.1:0-3694 GCA_964350725.1 uncultured Ardenticatenaceae bacterium
ACAATTGCAGAACCACAGCAAGTGTGGCCACAGCAAGCGTGGACAACGCCGACACCTCTGCGTGCATACTCACTGGAAGATTTGATGGCCGACACTGGCTACACGAAGCAAGTGATCCAAACTTGGCTGCAAGCCTTAGACCGTAAAAAACAAATGGTTTTTTATGGTCCGCCGGGTACAGGCAAAACATTTACTGCACAAAAATTAGCGCAACATTTAGCCAGTGGCAGCAACGGCCGTATCGAACTCATCCAATTCCACCCGGCGTATGCGTATGAAGATTTTGTGCAGGGGATACGGCCGTTTACCAATGAAAATGGGATTCTCTCCTACCAGATGCAGGCAGGTCACTTTGTGCAATTTTGTGCGTCGGCACGGCAAATACAAGGGCCAGCAATCTTAATCATCGACGAGATCAATCGTGCGAATATCGCCTCAGTTTTTGGCGAACTAATGTACCTGCTCGAATATCGCGATCAATCCATCCCATTAGCAGGCGGCGGCAGCTTCAGCATTCCCGCCAATGTTCGCATTATCGGCACGATGAACACAGCCGACCGCTCAATTGCATTGGTTGACCACGCCCTACGACGACGCTTCGCTTTCATTCAGCTTGCTCCAAATATGGACATTTTGCGCCATTCCTACCGCGCATCAACCTTTCCAATTGAAAACCTGATTCGACAAATCGAACAACTCAACCACCAAATTGATGACCCTCATTATTTAGTCGGCCACAGCTTTTTTATGCATCCGCATCTGGCGGATCAGCTACCTGCCATATGGGCCTTTGAGATCGAGCCATATTTGGAAGAGTTCTTTTTTGACCAGCCAGACCGCGTTGCAGCATGGCGGTGGGAAACCATCAAAAACAATATTTTTAGCTAGACATACATTGGCAACAAACTGAAATTCATGAATAATATGTGGCAGTTAGAGTATTTTTGGCAATAATCCAAATTTTATCAATTCAATAAAGCACTATGTTTGCACTTTTTGTAAAAATCTGACAATTTTTGCCACGAATTTTCCCAATTTCACGAATCAAAACGGCCTAAATTCGTGAAATCCGTGTAATTTGTGGCAATAAAAGAAAACTGCAACGGTAGTGTAAAAGTGAAATAGGCACTTCAATGAAACAACGTCCCCGCTATATTTTTGGCTTAATCGGCATTGTGGCAACGGCCGTATTATTTATCGTCATGCAGGTCACCACAAATTGGGCCTGGATGCTTAACTGGCTAATCTCCGCCAGCGTTGTCACCTTCATCATGTACATGCTAGACAAAGGTTCTGCCAAAGCCGGCACCTTCCGCATTCCAGAAATGGTACTACACCTGATGGCAATCATCGGCGGTTTTGTAGGCGCTTTGCTGGGCATGTTGGTTTTTCGACACAAAACAAATTTCCGTGAACATCCCGTCTTTTTACCCGTGATCATTATCAGCTTTATTTTATGGGCAGGCGCTGCCTACTTCCTCTACCTACGCTAGGATATACTTTTATCACCACAGAGGACACAGAGAACACGGAGTTTTAGTGGATTTCCCTCAAATCTCTGTGCTCTCCGTGAGCTACTTCGACAAAACTCAGCACAAGTCTGTGGTGAATTTCTGAAACAGATGACAAAATATTTCATTACAATTGCAGGTAACATCGGCGTTGGCAAGTCAACCCTTGTCAAATTATTATCTGAACGAGCCGGTTGGGATCCGATTTTTGAAGCTGTCACCGAAAACCCCTACCTAACCGATTTCTACAAGGACATGCGCCGTTGGAGTTTTCATTCGCAAATCTTTTTTCTTGCACGACGGCTGCAACAACACCACGCGCTGCTACAAAACCCAAACTCGGTCATTCAAGATCGCAGTGTATATGAAGATGCAGAAATATTCGCCCGTAATTTATACAAGGCTGGCAATATGAGTGAACGCGATTGGCAATCCTACCTTGACCTCTATAACACACTCACAACCATGTTAAAACCACCCGATATGGTTGTGTACCTCAAAGCGTCTGTACCTACCATTCAACGCCGCATCGCAAAACGTGGTCGCGCCTATGAACAAGCAATTGCAACCGACTATTTACAAAAAATCAACCAGCTATATAATGAATGGGTTGCCGCTTTCACACTCAGCCCCGTGTTAATTATCGATACCAACAACCTGAATTATGTGCTACATGACGACCATCTAGAACAAATCTGGCAGCGCATAGACGACCGTTTACAGGGCAAAGAGATCATTTCTTTCAAAAAATAGTCTCAGGCAGAGCGGCGCAGCCACAGCTGGATGATTTCGTACAGGATGAGGGTTAAAACGGCCGTTATCACCAAAAATCCCCCTACCACTTCAAGCCCCATATCTTCAGCCAAGACGCCCAACAAGGCGGGTAACATCGAAAACCCAATACTCGTAGCAGCCATCTGGAATCCAACCGTATGTCCCACATAACCAACACCTACGCGCTGAGGCGTGCCAGACATCAATGTCGGGAATGTCGGACCGATGCAAAAACCAAGGAATGCCATGCTAAACGCATTCAAGGAATCAATCTGAGCCATAATACCAACAGTAGCCAAAATCGCACCCAACAAACATAAGCGTATTAACCGGACGCTGCCCACACGCTCGACCACAGCCCCCAAAACCACACGACCAACCGTCATACCGCCCCAAAAGAAGCTAACCCACAAACCAGCCATTGCCAAATTCACGCTGCGCCCTTCAGTGAAAAGCGTATAGGTCCATTGCGCTGTGGAACCCTCTAAGCCAGTTAATACAAAGAAAATCAAAATACTTAGCCAAACAATAATTCGTTTGAGCGTCGCACCTACCGAGGCTTGCGATTGACCGGTTTCTTGCGCGGCCGTGCGCACGAGCCGCCATTGTGTCATGGTCAACCCCACTGCCAAACACATCAAAAAATTCAACAGGCCATTGATAGCAAAACCAAAACGCCAACTCAAACCGGCTTGAAAGATGGCAGTCATCAATATTGGACCAAATGCAGCACCGATCCCAAAACTGGCATGTAACCAATTCATCGTGCGCACACTGTGATGTTCAGCCGCATAATAATTCAAACCAGCATCAATCGACCCGACACCCCAACCTGTCACTAAACCGCAGAATACTAATATCCACCATGAAGGCGTAATCGCATAACCCAAGTATCCAAATCCGCTCAAGAGAAAACCAGAAAATAAAAACCAGCCAATGCCAATCTTGGCAACCAGGCGTCCCATTGAAATACTCACGAGCAAAAATCCAATGGTAGTTGCTAACAACAAACTCCCCAAAGCACTCAGCGATAGCCCAAATGTATCGCGTACAGAAGGCCAAGCGATTCCCATCAAACTGCCAGCAATGCCAATCATGATAAAGCCAGCAAAAGGAATCAAGAGTAGATAATTTATTTGTTTTGTCTGCACGCGCATAATCTTTCCCTTAGAGCTGACGATTAAACAACTATCGGAATTGCAGCGTCAGCCTTGCGGAACGGAAAGTGGTTTGCGGACAAGCATCTATTTCCCGTTCCTTAACAAAAAGCGTCATATTTGATAAAAGTCGCTAATTGTACCACTACAACTTATTTAAGCGCGTGAACCATCGTATAGCGTAACAAAAGTGATTGTTCATTTGCTCTGGCCGGTCTCCTGACCGAGCCACATTTTAACCACCACAACATT
>CAYGMR010000550.1:0-3692 GCA_964350725.1 uncultured Ardenticatenaceae bacterium
TATTGGCGCAATCAAGAATATTTAGGTTTGGGGGCTGGGGCGCATGGGCACGCCAATGGGATGCGCTATGTTGTGGTTAAACAGCCGCGCGTTTATATTCGACGGATGCAGGATGGACAATCTGAGCAATTTCCGTTGTCAACGGCCGTTGCCACGTCACAAAAACTTGAGCGGCGTGAAGCGATGTCTGACACCATCATCACCCAGTTACGTTTGTTGTTTGAAGGACTTGATTTGGTTGCATTTGAGCAAAAATTTGGCGAATCGCTCGACAGTGCTTATGCTGGGTTGGTGACACAATTGGTTGAGTGGGGATTGTTAAAGGTTGTAGACGGCCGACTTTTGTTAACCGACCAAGGGCGCTTTGTAAGCAACCAGGTTTTTTATCGTTTCATGTAGATGTGGAGTAGAATATGCAAGCTGGCGCAGCTAATTTCGCCATCCAAACTTACCAACGTGATAACTATCTGATCAGCACAGATGTGGGTAAACTCGATATTGATATGATCCATACCTTTTTGGCCGAAGAATCATATTGGTCTGCGGGCATTAGCCGTGAAAAAGTAGCCCGATTTGTTTTATACTCACTATGTTTTGGTGTGTATGATCGGCGCGAAACTGGTGACCGGCAAATTGGTTTTGCACGTGTAGTGACTGATTACACCACATTTGCATATTTGGCCGATGTTTTTATTCTGGATGCGTATCGGGGTCATGGCTTAGGCAAATGGTTGGTGGCTTCGATTCTGTCACATCCAGATGTACAAGGATTGCGTCGTTGGAGTTTACGCACAGCTGATGCCCACAGCTTATATACGCGCTTTGGTTTCAGATCATACGATAAACCCGCCAATCAACTAGATTTCCGACCAGATGGTTGACGTAAAACGATTTTGTAAAATCGTTCCACAATTTCTTTAGGAGCAATGAAAGGGTCATATGCCAAAAAGAACAGTAATGCAGAAGAAAACAAACACAACTTATGTCATTGGCCATGTTAATCCCGACACGGATGCGATTGCTTCAGCGATGGGCTATGCCTGGCTGTTGCAAGATCAAGAAGGCGAGCAAGTGCAAGCCGCCAGAGCTGGTCATTTGAATCCACAAACAATCTGGGTGCTTAAACGCCTTGGGTTAGATGCCCCGCTGTTATTGCCGGATGCGTCACCGCGTTTTGAAACGATTGCCCATCGTTTGAATACAACAACCCCCGATCGACCGTTGCGCGATGCCTGGAATATTGCTAATCGCACCGGCGGTGTTGCCCCCGTGCTGAATACAGATGGGAAACCGTATGGCTTGGTAACCGTGATCAGTTTGTTCGACTTTTTAAGTCGTTCAATTGGCTCAAATGCTCGCAAAGAAGAAACACGCATTAGCGAATTGCTGGATGTGCCTTGTCGTGAAGCGTGTGATACCGAGGTGCCTAAGTTTCAGGTAAACGGCCGTATCAAAGATATGCTACCGCGTATTTTGCGCGAAGAGCGCAGTGAATTTTGGGTCGTTGATGAACATGGTGCTTATGTGGGCATTTGTCGCCAACGTGAAGCCCTTAAACCGCCGCGCCTGAAAGTGATTCTTGTCGATCACAACGAAGAAGAACAATCTGTTGGTGCGTTAAATGAAGCTGATTTACTCGAAATACTTGACCATCACCGGTTAGGCAATCCTACCACCCATAGCCCCATCAAAATGACCGTCGATGTTGTCGGCAGCACCAGCACATTAGTCTCTGAACGCATCGACGAAGCTGGTTTGAGTGCACCGCCTGATCTGGCTGGTTTGTTAATGGCCGGATTGCTCTCTGACACACTTATTTTAACGTCACCCACGACAACTGAACGCGATCACGAGGCTGCCAGACGTTTAGGACGTTGGGCTTTTATGCATGGGGCGCCGTTGGATGGCGAAGATGTGCCTTCATTTGGTAAACAGCTGCTTGAAGCTGGTGCCGGTTTGACCACACGTGATCCTGCTGATATTGTCAGCGCCGATTTCAAGGTTTATGAAGCTGGTGGAATGCGTTTTGGCATTTCGCAGGCAGAAGTGACTAATTTTGGACATTTGGCCGATTATCTCGAGAAATTACGCACAGCATTAGTCGATTTGTCTGATTCGCGAGGTTTGGATTTTGTGATGCTGATGGTAACAGATGTTGTGCGTCGCACCAGCCGCTTAATGATTACCAAAGAAATTCCAGCACTCGATGTATTACCCTTCTCACATTTACCTGATGGCACATTTAATGCGGTTGATGTCGTTTCGCGTAAAAAGCAGCTTTTGCCGATCGTGTTGGGAGCACTTGAAGGCTAATTGTCTGCTTACGAATTTCGCGAATGTAATGCGCCAGATTGTCGCTTTCGCTATCCGGTATTGGCGACGGCATCCCAAGCGCAAACCTGCCCTTATTGTGGATCAGAGACGCAACAAGTCGGCGTGCCGCTGCCCGCTGAAATTACAGGAGCAACGGCCGTTTCCCAAAACACAAACGCACCTCCATTATCGGCTCTGTTGGACAATATTCGCAGCATCCACAACGTCGGTTCGATGTTTCGCACGGCCGATGGCGCGGGCCTCGCTCATTTGCATCTGTGTGGCATGACAGCCACGCCAGAACATCCTAAACTGGCTAAAGCGGCTTTAGGTGCTCACAAAACGATTGCTTGGTCTTATGCGCGCAATGGATTGGATACGGCCGTTACGCTCAAAAAAGCAGGGGTTCAATTGTGGGCGCTTGAAGCCACACCAACCGCCGAACCATTGTTTACACGCTTACCACTTTTGCCCACCAAACCGACGGTACTCGTGGTTGGTAATGAAAAAGCAGGTGTCGATCCGGGCATTTTGGCGCTTTGTGACCGCATTTTAAGTTTGCCGATGTCGGGTCATAAACAATCATTAAATGCGGCCGTGGCTTTTGGTATTGCAGTTTATCATTTGAGCTTTTAATCGCCCTCATCTTAGATATGCGTGGCCGCTCCCTTGACCGAGCCACATGTAGAAAAATATGCGCAAAAAACAAGTTTGGATTGGTGAATTAACTGGCACACATTTTAATGAAGTCTGGACGGCCGTTGCTGATCAAGGCTTAGTTGCTGTGAGTCTTTACGATGGACGGGAACGCTTTGCAGAAGAGGTGCGCCAATTGACTGGTATCGTCCCAGAGTATGATCTAGATCGTCTTGCTCCCATCACGCACCAACTTCAAGAATATTTTGCTGGTGAGCGGCAGGTGTTTGACATGCAAATTGATTGGTCGGTGATGACACCCTTTCAGCAGGATGTTTTAAGACAGGTGTTTGCGATTGAATACGGCCGTATCACAACCTACGGTGACATCGCCCAAATTCTTGGCAAACCGAATGCCTCCCGTGCAGTCGGCCGTGCCAATGCCACCAACCCGATGCCAATCATCATTCCCTGTCATCGTGGGCTTGGCTCAGATGGCAAGCTGCATGGTTATGGCGGCCCCGGCGGCCTGGAAACCAAAGCATGGCTGCTGCGACTTGAAGGCAGTTGGCTAATTTGAACGAGCAGATATGACCATACCTAAAACGCAACTCCTGTTGCAGCGCTTAGATGAAATCGGGCGTTCATTGTCAAAAAAGGAAAGCGCATTGGCTCTGATTGGTTTAGGGTCGGTGGGCTTGGAACTGGATAGATTGGATGCGTTTTCTGACCTCGATTTTTTT
>CAYGMR010000551.1:0-3670 GCA_964350725.1 uncultured Ardenticatenaceae bacterium
AACCCCAGGCTGACGTGGGAATTGGGGTCCTTCAACGCGTAGTTCCGCATATTCGTCCCCGTCATTGGGGATTTTGTAATGCACCATGAATTTTTTATTGGTGGCGATGATATGTAAATAACTTGCCGGATTCGGGTCGACAAACCCACCTTCGGTTGGCACTTGTTTTTCTTTTTCTTCGAGAAAAGTGAGGGCGCGTTCCCAATCTTCGATTTGATTGCGGATGGGGGGGATGCTGTTTTGTTGAATGCCGATTAAATTTGCGAGGCGCGCTTCTTCTGCCTGGCGTAATTCCATTTCATGTTCTAGCCGTGCAATTGCGGGTAGGTCTTTGCGAATATCGACAATCTCACGAGTGACGCTTTCATGCTCAATACGGCGCAGGCGGTCGACTTCTTTTTCGCCTTGAATGCGACGTTTGTCATACCCTTCAATCATCGTGACCATTTCATCTTTGAATTGGGATAATTGCATATCAACTTGCGGGATACGTGCCAATTGGGCAGTTGTTTGGGAAAGTTGCCGTTCCAAATCTTGGATGCGTTTTTCGCGGGTAGCGATTGTTTGTTCTTGTAGAGTGAAGCGCTGTTCAAGTTCTGATATTTTGCGTGTCGATTTGCGACGCTGGTCCCGCCAAATTTCATCACCACCCATTGCGGCCGTTTGTTTTTGCAGCCATTGGTTTACTCCTCTGTAAATCGAATTGGTAATTCGATACGCGATTTGCCAAATCGCGCTACGGTTTTTATTTGTCGTGGTGCGACGTAGCGCGTGATGTCTCCTGTGGAAGTAAGCTGTTGATAAGAATTGGCTGCATTATAGCGTGGGTGGGGATCGTGGGCGAGTTTGCTAAGATTGATTTTTGCCAATCGCTTTACCTACGAATCATTGCTTGTATTTTACGTTTCATCTGATTCGTTTTACAATCGTCATATGCACATTGGATTAGATTGCCGTTTGCCTTTTTATCGACAAGGTGGAATTAGTCAATATATTTTACATTTAATTCCGGCGCTTGCGGCAGAAGATATGGCCGATCAGTTCACCCTCTTCCATAGTCGCAAAGATCAAAAATCTTATGTACCTCAAAACGCTAAAAATTTCACACGTAAGAATTTGTGGACTCCTTGCCATCATCGACTTGAACGCTGGGCGTTAACGGCCGAATTGCTATCCCACCAGTTAGATGTGTGGCATAGTCCCGATTTTATTCCGCCGCAACATGGCGCACGCCGCCACATTATCACCGTTCATGATCTGAACTTTATCTTTTACCCTCAATTTTTGACTGCCGCGAGTCGTCGCTATTATGCGGAGCAGATCCAATGGGCAGTTACGCAGGCTGATCATATTTCTGCTGATAGCCATGCAACGCGTCGCGATCTTATCGAACAACTGGATGTCGCACCCGATAAAGTTACAACGATCCATTTGGCAGCCAATCCAATCTACACACAATCTTTTGCAGAAACGGCCGTTCAAGAAACCCTCCGACGTTTTAATCTGGCATCAGGATTTATCCTCAGTGTTGGCACCTTAGAACCACGTAAAAATTTACCGATGTTGATTGAGGCATACGGGTTGTTGCGGCAGGAAACGGCCGTGGATGTGCCACTAATCCTGGTAGGTGGCAAAGGTTGGATTTACGACGAAATTTTTGCAACGATCGATACGTTGGGTTTGCGCGCACATGTACGCCATTTGGAAGGTGTTTACGATGAGCAGCTAGCCCATCTTTATCATGCCGCTGGCGTGTTGGTGACGCCGTCCCATTATGAAGGCTTTGGTTTACCGGCTCTAGAGGCGCAGCATTGTGGTTGTCCGGTGATTGTGAGTAAACGCGGCTCTCTGCCTGAAATTGTGGGGCCACAAGGCATAATTTTAGACCCAGATGACATTGAGTTGTGGGCCAAAACAATCAGGCAAGTACTAAGTGATGGAGAAATGCGGGAACGCTTAATTGCTCAAGGCTACCAACAGGCAAGTAAATTTTCCTGGGACAAAGCCGCCCGAGCGACAATCCAACTTTATCATGCAACGCCAGTAAAGGAATTGACAATTGACAATTGACTACAAACAACTTGTCATACCCCCATCTTCATGAGGGCAGGCTCTGCGTAGGCAGGTATCTAAACGTTTGGATTCCCGCCTGCGCAGGAATGACACGACTGACGAAATGAAAATTTTAATTCTAACCCCCCAATTACCCTATCCCCCGCACCAAGGTACAAGCTTGCGCAACTATCATATCATGCGTGGTTTAGCCATACGCCATGACATCACTTTGTTAAGCTTTTTAGAGAGCAATCAGCAAGATGATGTGCAGTCGATTGCCCCGCTGTTAGATTTGTGTACGGCCGTTTATACCATCCCCGTCCCAGCACGCACAACAACAAAACGGGTTAACCAGCTTGTCACAACCCGCCGCCCAGATATGGAACATCGGTTACACAGCACGCATTTTAATATCAAGTTGAAGCAGTTGTTGAGCACGACTCAATTTGACATTGTTCAAATCGAAGGCATTGAGTTGGCACGCACGATTGATATTGTTCGTGTAGTCAGTCCAGCGAGCCGTATTGTGTTTGATGACCACAATGCCGAGACTGAATTGCAGCGGCGTGCGCTGCAAGCGGATCGCGGCAATCCGCGCCGTTGGCTGGCGGCTGGTTACTCGCGTGTGCAGGTGGCGCGTTTGGCACGCTTTGAGACGTGGGCATGTGGCGCGGCTGATTGGGTAACGGCCGTTTCTGAGCAAGACAAGATCAGCCTGACAACACTAATTCCTGATTTACAAACCCCAATATCAGTGATCCCTAATTGTATTGACGTCAAACAATACCAAACCCCGCAAAATGCTGTTGCATTTGATTTTGACCTTGTTTTCAGTGGCAAGATGGATTATCGGCCTAATGTGGATGCTGTTTTGTGGTTTGCAGACAATGTGTGGCCGCTGGTTTTGCAGGAACGGCCGTCGGCGACCTGGGCAATTGTGGGTCAAAAACCACACACACGATTGGGACGTTTAGAAAGCTTGTCGGGTGTCACTGTCACGGGGTGGGTTGACAGTGTGCAGCCATATTTGGCTGGCGCCAAAGTCTACATCATGCCGTTTCGTGTAGGGAGCGGGACACGTCTCAAGTTAATTGAAGCAATGGCGGCAGGCAAAGCGATTGTCAGCACACCACTAGGCGCGGAAGGTTTTCCGGTTGTGGATCAACAAGAGTTGTTGTTGGCTGTTACACCAGATGAGATGGCAACGGCCGTAAACCATTTATTAGCCAGTCCAGAAGAAAGAAAACGCCTGGGCAAAACTGCCCAGGCGTTAGCAAATCAATATGATTGGCGCCGAGTTATTCCTAAGTTTGAATACATCTATCAACAACTAACCAAATAAACCCGCGCTATTCCCCAGACCACTTGACTTCTAAGGCGTGACACATGCCACGACTTAACCAGCCATACGTTGAATCGGGTGCTGGGTTGATGATTTCCATCTCAATCGGGTCCGCACCCGGCCCGCTGTAATATAAAACCTGAACATAGACAGATGGGTGTGTAATATCTATATCCTTAACCCAGCCGCTATCTTGCCAGCCTTCTTCAGCAAACCAGGAATACAAAACACGCCCACCAACTTCTTGCACCACATAAAGTCCTCTTTTGGCTA
>CAYGMR010000552.1:0-3667 GCA_964350725.1 uncultured Ardenticatenaceae bacterium
CTGTTTTTTGGACGGCCGTTAACCCCGCATTGATTTACTACAGCCAGGAAACACGCATGTATGCTTTACTGGCTTTGTTGGCAGTTTTGTCTACGTTGTTCATGTTGTTATGGCTGCGGGGTGGGCGTTGGTTGTGGGTGGTTGTGTATGTGATAACGGCCGTTGCTGGTCTTTATACCCATTATTTTTTCGCGGCGCTCTTGATTGTTCAAAATTTGTATATGCTGGCCTGGCTGTGGCAAAGGCGCAAGGCACGGCAATTTCGAAAAACGATCCTTACCTGGATGGGCATGATGCTGGCAACTTTCCTGCTTTATCTGCCCTGGCTGCCCATCTTTTTGCGCCAGGTGGGCGGACGACCCGCTGTTCGCAGTCCGCTGCCGACTTTTCTGTGGGATAGTGTGCGTTGGTTGGCATTTGGTGAAACGATTGCCCCAGATGCGTTGTTATGGCCGACGCTGGCTGCTTTGGCTTTGCTTTTGATTGGTTTATTGGTTGCTGGTCGTGTGGTTCTAATTGGGGTCTTGGCAACGGCCGTCCTCATCTTCTTTATGTATGTCAGTGGCACAACGCAGCCCGCCTTTTTTAAGTTTTTGGTAACGGCAGTGCCCTTTTACTGCTTGTGGGTGGCCGCTGCCTGGACAAAACGTGGTTGGCGCAGCTGGCAAACTGTTGTGGCTTTGTTGCTGGCTGGGGCGTTGCTCTGGGGAACCGGGCAGTCACTTTATAATCTCTATTATGCGCCAGATTTTGCGCGCGCTGATTATCGCGGCATGGTTGCGCGTATTGCCGCCGATGCACATCCCAATGCAGGCATTATTTTGGATGCACCCAACCAATGGGAAGTGTTTACTTATTACCATCAAGATGGTGCGCCTGTTTATCCTTTGCCGCTTGGCCAACCTGATCCGGCCATTTTAGAGCCAGAATTGGCAAAGATTGCCGCCGAACACGATCGTATTTATGCGCTATTTTGGGGCGAAGAACAGCGTGATCCCGATCATGTTGTTGAACGTTGGCTGGATACAAATGGGTTTAAAGCGACAGATGAATGGGTGGGCGACGTGCGTTTTGTTGTCTATGCAATTCCTGATGAGGCGGCTGCGGTGATGGAAACGGCCGTAAACACCCATTTCGGTGACAATATCACACTCAACGGGTATACATTGGCTGCAGACAGCTATGCCGTAGGTGATATTGTGGGTGTGACGTTATTTTGGGAAACGGCCGTTGCGCTTGATCAACGTTACAAAGTCTTCCTGCACCTGTTAGATACCGATGGTAATTTAGTTGCTCAACGCGACAGCGAACCCGGCGGCGGCCTCTACCCAACGTCCGCCTGGCAGACTGATGAAATCATAAATGATAACCACGGCATTTTGCTGCCATCCGATATGCCAACTGGCGACTATCAATTACTCCTTGGGTTATATGATGTTGCCGACCCAGAAAATCGATTGCCAATCCAAGGGCAGAATGCAATAGACAATAGTTTTCCCTTGGGTGTGATTACCGTGCGTTAAGTAGAGTTAGCAGGTTGCCGGAAAACTCCTTAAAAAGCTATTTTGCCACGGATTCACACAGATTTTCACGGATTTTAGGCTTAATTTGTGTGAATCTCTGCTAATTCGTGGCGAAGAAATTATGGTGGAAATGGCGTGAATTTTTGGTTGAAACGGCCGTATCCCCCTATACTTTCGCGTAAATAAACGCTGAGGAGTATTTGCAAGAATGAAACAATATCTTGATTTGATGCAAACTGTATTAGAAAACGGAGTACAGAAGGGTGATCGCACAGGCACAGGGACGCTCAGTGTTTTTGGTTATCAGAACCGCTATGATTTGGCGGCGGGCTTTCCCGCCGTGACCACCAAAAAGCTGCATCTGCGCTCGATTATTCATGAGCTGCTTTGGTTTCTCAGTGGCGATACGAACATCAAATATTTACATGATAATCGCGTCACAATTTGGGATGAGTGGGCGGATGAAAATGGGGATTTAGGGCCGGTGTATGGGTATCAATGGCGCTCCTGGCCGACCCCTGATGGGAGACATATTGACCAGATTAGCAACCTCATCGAGCGTATTAAAACGAACCCCGATTCGCGCCGTCATATCGTGAGCGGCTGGAATGTGGCTGATGTAGACAATATGGCTTTGCCGCCGTGCCACACATTGTTCCAATTTTATGTGGCGGATGGAAAACTCTACTGACAGCTCTATCAGCGCAGTGCTGATATTTTCTTGGGTGTGCCTTTCAACATTGCATCTTATGCGCTGCTGACGATGATGGTGGCACAAGTGACGGGGTATGAACCGGGTGATTTTGTGCATACGTTTGGGGATGCACATCTTTACTTGAACCACCTGGAACAAGCAAAATTGCAACTATCGCGACGGCCGTATCCACTGCCGCAAATGAAAATCAATCCCGAGGTTGATTCAATCTTCAATTTTTGCTATGAAGATTTTGAGCTGGAAAATTACCAAAGTCATCCCAGCATCAAGGCGCCCATCGCTGTCTAGTAGGCTGTCGGAAAAGTAGCTGTAGCCGCGGTTTCTTGCCGTGTTTCCCCGTGGCGAGGTAAAGATACCTCAGCTACAAAATAGGGTTCTCCGACAAGTTGCTAGTAGTCCATCAAACAAAGTTTGACGGATGATTGTAAAACGATTTGGCAAATCGTTCCACTGCGATTTACCAAATCGCGCTACCTGCAACCCGACAAAAGAACATTGACGAACTACTAGTAGCCCGTCAAGAAATTTAGGCACAGGTTCACACAGATGAAAACCGGTTAAATTTGAAGTTTGTGAAAGCCTGTGGTGAATTGAAACTTAAGAGGTTATTTTGAGGATTTCTATCGTTGTGGCAATGGATAAAAACGGTGTGATTGGCGCGGATAATCAACTGCCGTGGCGTTTGCCGGATGATATGCGCTGGTTTAAGCGTGTGACGATGGGCAAGCCGGTTGTAATGGGGCGTAAGACGTATGAATCGATTCCACGCAAATTTCGGCCGGTACCTGGACGCCACAATATTGTTGTGTCGCGTCATTCTGATTATGCTGCTGAGGGTGCAACGGCCGTAACTTCCCCACAAGCTGCAATCGAAGCTGCGGGAAGTGTGCCTGAACTCATTATCGGCGGCGGCAGCCAAATTTACAGCGCTTTTTTACCCCAGGTAAACCGTATTTACCTGACCCGTATTCATGCAGAAGTGGCCGGTGACGCCTTTTTCCCTGCAATGGATTGGTCAAATTGGATTGAGGTTTACCATCAGAGTCATCGCCAAGATGAACGGCATGTTTATCCCTTCTCGTGGGTCATTCTCGATCGTTGCTAAATCCCAGCACCACGCATTCAAATGCGCGGCTAAGACAGAAAACCCGTTGAAACGGGTTGAAAACGGTCGTTTTTGACCATGAATATGTAAATTGCAAAGATGATTTCGATGTAATTGAACCATTCCGAAAATTCGTTCCTTCCTTGATTCGTTGTAGTCATTGGAACCAATTATTGGGGAGCGGTGTATTATAGGTAAATGGAGCAAGTCAATACGCCTACCGCTGTGAACGCCCCTGATGACATATCTGCTGACTCAGTAGACAAAGGACTGATCCTGCGTGCTGGCCGTGGCGATACGGCCGCTTGGCATGACCTTGTCACA
>CAYGMR010000553.1:0-3666 GCA_964350725.1 uncultured Ardenticatenaceae bacterium
TACGTTCCGCTAAAACATATAGGTGTGTATTCCATATGTCTACTGGCAAAGTGACACCATAGGTAGCTTGGTAATGATCCCAGACCATGTCCATATATTGTTGACGGCCGGGTGTTGACATTGAGTTGCCGCCAATGCCTACCTGGGCACTTGGATCGTGCTCTTTAATAAATGTATACACATCATGATAGAATGCGGCATATTCTTGGGGATATAACTGCTCGCCAGTCGAATGATCGACTTCCATTTCATTGCTAACTAGCCAAGTGGCTCCAGGATAATCATCCAAGTGGGCACCCAAACCATCGTCGGTTAAGGGAGGCCAGATAGGATAAAAGATGTCATTGTAAGTACGATTGAAGCGGATTGTGTGTAGAAATTCGGCATGGTTTGCAGGTGGAGTGGAATGGGGTCGTGTGTTGAAGTTGACGTACCAACCGATGCCAAATTCCGGGAACCAGTGCATTTCTTGGTCGGCAGAGACGGTTGCTGCGCCGTAGCGACAATTGGCAGGGAGGGCTTGGTCAACGGCCGTTTCTCCCAGAGCCCCATTTTCTTGATTGAGGTTTACTTCTGTCGTAACCAATTCTGCCGCAGACGTTTTATTGAGCTTCAACCCCTTTGTTCCCATGACAACCAGTAACACTGTTGTCATGAACCCGGCAAATAATAATTGTTTATGATTACGCAGTAACATTTAATACTCCTTGTGTGTCAACGCCAAATAATACATCCCAAAATGCATGGCGAATCCTGGAACAAGCGCATCATAAACTATTTTTTTTACTGAGCAAATTACTTCAGGCGGTAAATTTGGAAATCGGCCGTTTCGTGGACAAGTTCATAGTTGGCATTCATGAACTGGCGTAAAGCGGGGAATTCTGTGGTGGTATTGGGGCCAGAAACGCGTGCCTTGTTTTGGTTTTCGACGATCAAGCGTGGCATTTCGTTTTCTAACGCGACCAAAAAATCTGCGCGCATCGCTTGAATAGTGGGTTCTGAAATATGATGGTAGAAATAGTAATCGTAAATGTAGGGTGTGGCTAAAGGTACTTCTGCGATGAGCATGGCCTGGATAGTGCCACCTGTCCAATCGAGCGGTTGTACGCTTTCTCCCTCTGCCAAATTTTGATTTTCAATAGCAGCGGCAATTTCATCAACTAGACCGTTTTTGGGCGGTGTGGGTGGATTGCCTAGCAGTTGTTTGCGTAGATTGGGGGCTGTACGCACGCTAAATAAAATCACAATAATTAACACGATCACCGGGAACAGCCGTTCGATCTTATTATCAATTTCTAGGGGTAATGGCACGATTGCTAGAGATGCCAGAAGGATGATAAAGTATAAAAATGGTATCCAATGATAAGGGAAGAATTGACCTGACAGCACAGGATAAAAACTGTAAATTAGAGCAAGTGCTGTCAACAATACGGCCGTTCGTTTTGTTGTCGATGGGAGTTTCGTTCTGAACAGGGTGAGATAGAGGCCCAAGACGGCTGGAACCAACCAAAGGCCATAGCCCCCCAATAGTTGGAAGTTACGCAGCAGATAAGCGATACGTGCAAATCCTTGGATGATTTGGAGATTGATATCTAATTGCAAATAAAGAGGCAAATAGGTCGAGAATAACTTTATAAAGGAGGGCATTGCCCCTAAACGCCATACCCACAGAAAAGAGAGTGCCAATGGCACGATGAAGCCAACTGTGGCGAGTAACCCGATTTTTAATGCAGGTCGGAAGATAGTTGTCCAGCGGCGCTCAGCAACGGCCGTAACTTCTTCCCATAACAGATAAATAAGTACGACCGGCAAACCAATGGCGAGATGCGGTTTAACGGCCGTTGCCAAACCAAAAAGCAAGCCAATGCCCACAATGACAAGATATTTATGTTTCCATGGGGACTGTATTGTCAGGAATACGGCCGTTGTCACCGCCAGCAACCCTACATAATCCCGTTGCAAGCTCATATCTGGGCCAAGCTGCAGATAACTGAGTCCGAATAACACAATTGCAGCCCCGGCAACGCGCATACCAAATCGACGCAAAATGCCCCATGATACCGCGCTGAACAGCAGCAAACTGAATGTATCCAGCCAACGAAAAGCGGCATCACCATAGCCGATCAGTTTCCCAATTGCCAGATGCAGTAAAAAAACACCTGGCAGATTTGTTTCAAAAATGTCACGATAAGGCACGTAGTCAAAGCGGTCAATTAGAAAGGCAACATAATGCAAATTAGGCACATCATGCTCCATGCGCCAACTTAAAGCAAAGAACAACTCTACGCCCAACAGGAAAGTCAGCGCACCCAACAGCAAATACACCAAGATGGTGTCCAAACTGCTTTTATTGCGGGAGAAGAAATTTGTGATGGTCGTCATAATGTTTACAGTGTAGGATATACCAGCAGCAAGTTACGAAGGTGCTTACGAGGTGCTTTTGGATCAAAAAAGGGTGTCCCCAATTGGGAACACCCTTAAAAAACGTGTGTGTGTGTGTGTCGAATTTATGCTTTGTTTCGACCCAACAATTTCCACAAAGCTAAGCCAGTTACTAAAACAAAAACGCCGCCTAATACGAAAAACAATGGATTGATACCTGCTTCTGAGTCATCAGAGAATCCATCCATGGAGGATTGCAAGGCACCTATGGGCGGATCGGCCGTTTCTGGCGGCACAGGTAGTTCATCGACGGGTGTATCCTTCCAACGCGCACCCTCTTCGATTAACATAACAGGGATGCCATCTTTGATCGGGTATTTGTACCCGGTATCTTGGGATAATAACCAGGAACCGCGTACCAATTCCAATTTGCCAGGATCGTCGCCATATTTCTCCGGTTCCTGAACAGCCTTGGGATCGCGCAAGATTTCTAGCAAATCAGGGCTGATGGGTAATTCTTGTGTCATTTCACTCATGAAAATGTCTCCTAAAAACAAGCCGTGGTTGTTTTACATGTTTGTTGTTATTAGGCATAGTATACCCTTTTGAGCCTCGATTTTGAAGATCATCAAGCTGCTTCTCATGCAAAATTATGCGTCAATCGGAATGTTCTAGGCCTCAGCCATGCGGTTATAGGATTCAATCTCCCAATTCTGGTTTGCTTTAATTTGGAAGACAATACCAGCAACTGCGACGATGAGGAAGAACAACAACCACAAGGGCGAATTATCGATGGCACGCATGACGGGATTGCCGATAAGGTCTGCAATATTAACGCCACTGCCAGTCGCTGCTAATAATGTGAAGATAATCGCGCCGGCACCACCAACGGCCGTTATGATGATAATCGCATATTTTTGGATATTAAAGCGCAGGACAATAACCGCCGCAATGATACCGACAACGATTCCCACTAGCCAGACGAAAAAACCAAATTGCATACCAATTGCAGTCAATAAGGCTACCGCCAAGCCATAACCAAAAGCACCTGAAATCAAAGCAACGGCAATGATATAAAACAAATAGGACAGCAGGGCAAAGATTACGGCAACGATGAAGCCAACTACCCAGCTTGTGACCGTCGCCAGAAAAGCATCACCAAAGATCGCCTGTACAGTTTGCGCGCCTAGTCCGAGACCAAAGAAAAAGCCCCAAATAGGAATCAAAACTAGGAACAGACGATAGCCACCAAAAACCAAAACTGTTCCAAAAATTAAACCAATT
>CAYGMR010000554.1:0-3645 GCA_964350725.1 uncultured Ardenticatenaceae bacterium
AAACATAGCTGGCTAAGCCGGGCAACAACATCGGTTGCTTTCTGTTGAGCACATCAATAAACAGTTGCCCGGTTGCTTTCATATCTCTCGGGCCAAAGACCCCACCAGGGTTCACAATGACGACGGGTAATCCTTGTTGCGCAAATTCTTGCACGACACATTCAGCTTGGTATTTGGCTTCTTCGTAGGCGGTGCAAAAGTAACCCCTATGTGGCGTGGTCTCATTTCCAATTTCGCCCCGTGCTTCGCCAATGGTGAAGGTGGTGCTGGTGTAAACGACTTTTTGTAGGCCACCGTTGTGAGCGGCGGCCATGACATTGCGCGTGCCTTCTACTTCGGTGCGTAGCAGCAGTTGTTTGTCTGGAACCCAGTATTCATAAATAGCGGCCGCATGATACAGCGTGTCACAACCGTCCAACGCCGCCTCAATTGAGATTTGATCGAGTATGTCGCCCTGTGCAATTTCTACGCCCAATTTTGTCAGCTCTTCGATCTTGCTGGTTGGGCGTGCCAAGACACGCACTTGCTCATTACGACTGCACAATGCCCGCACAATCGCGACACCAACGAAACCTGTCCCGCCTGTTACCAATGTTGTCATATTCATTTCTCCTTAACCGCAGCCGCTTGACCGTAACTGCCCACTAACGTTGGCGGCGTTGTGCCTACCAACAGCCATACATTCGTTGCAAAAGGCAACTGCCAGAAAAACCCAACGGCAAAAACAAGCTGAAAAGCACAAATAAGTTACAGGAAATAATGGAAATCATTTTTCATGACTCAATCCATTTTTTGACTCTTAAGCCAGCCTAAAAGCCAATCTAATTTTTATGGGTAAAATAGCGTTCAATCGCTGCGGCCACAGCTTGCGGGTAAGTCATCATGGGCGCATGACCAGCGCTAGGCAAAATATGCAAATGGTTTTGTGGCATGTGGGCAGCCAGCCAGCGCGAAGCGTCGGCGGGAAGAATACGGTCTGCGTCGCCATGCAAAATGAGGGTGGGCATTGTGATTTGGCTGACAATGGGGCGTAGATCAAGGTCAAGCGTGGCGCTGAAGAGGTCGATAGCGGCCGTTTGTGTGGCGCGCAGCAATATTTTTTGGGCCCACTGGTGCATGGCGGGGCTGTTGGTTTCGGGGAGGCAGTTGGTGACGAAGGTTTTTACGGCCGTTTCATAATCCGTCTGCAAGGCCAATAAAAAAGGATCGGGTCTGTCACTGGCTGGTCGATAGTACAATCCACCAGAAAGGACAAGCCCCGCAAAGCGCTCTGGTTGTTGATGGGCGGCGGTAAGGGCAACGGCCGTTCCCGAGGATTCCGCTGCCAACACACAGTTTTCAATCTCCATCGCATCCAAAATAGCCAGCAGATCAGCAGCCATTTGAGCGATCGTCACATTCTTCGTCGAAGCGGCTGTTGCCCCTGTGCCCCGATGGTCAATACCAACCACGCGCCAGCTTTGGCTGAGAATGGTGAAGACATCGGCCCATACTTCCCAACTGCCAGTCCAGCCGCCAATGCCCACCAAAGTACGCGAGCCACTGCCAAAAGCGAGTGTAAAAAAGTCCTCATTATCGTGTTGAATAAACATGTTTTTTCCTCAAATTCGTGAGCCTACAAGTATGGCGGTTGCCCGAACTTCCTGTTTGTTTTATGCGCTTGTTGTTAGCACATACTTTTGTCTAGCCGTTTCGGCCATAATCCGACCCACATTTTCAGGATTGAAGAATGATTTCATGGGCACTAATCCTAAGTTTGCTTGGGTGAAGTGGTTGATGTCTGCCTGGTTTTGATTTTGGTGAACGGCCGTTCTGACTTGCATAAACTCGAGGGGCGGTGGCGTAAAACGAGCACGAGATAAGTTTTCGTAATAAAGGGGACGGGAGCTTTCATTCCGTTTTTGTTCGTAAGCGGCCAACGCATCGGCTAATGGGCGTGTGCCCGACAGCCCCTCATGCACTGCATCGGCAACCAGTTCAGCATCACGCAGCGCATCGGCAATGCCCAAGGCCATGTATGGGTCTTTGTGATGACCCGCATCACCGACGAGCGCCCAGCCCGCACCGTATGGTTTGCGGAAAAAGTTAGGCAAATCGGCCGTACCGTAAAAGCGTTCTTCTCGTTTGCCATCTCGCAGTTGCGCCGCTAACTCAGGCGCAAGATCGAGCGTTTGCATGAAATGACCTTCAATGTCTGAGCGTATTGCATGAAATTGCTCAATAGGCCGACCGATAAAAACGGCAAGGAGGTTGTCGTTGGTGGGGAAAGCAAAAATGATTTGCCGTTTCCCAATCTGTACCTCCAGCCTGTCGTTTTGTATTCCGCTCCAATACGAAAAGTAGTAACAAGAAACGGATGGAACCTCTTCATACATGGGTGCATGGACGGTTTGGGCCAAACGGGAGTGACGGCCGTCGGCGCCAATAATCATGTGTGCCACCTCGTTAAAGCGTTTTCCAGTACGTAAATCGCGTCCCTTAATGCCCGTGATTTGATCACCATCACTCAGGAATTCTTCCACAACACATTGGTCGCGCAGTTCAGCGCCGGCGGCAACGGCCGTGTCAACTAAAATCTTGTCCAGCACAGCGCGACGCGGTGCGCAACCAAAAGGCACGCCATCCCCATATAAATCTTCGCCCTGCAAAGCCACCCCACCCATTGTTGTGACCGCTTTTGTTACCAGCGGACAACCAGATGCCTCGATTTGATCTAAGATACCCCACTTATGTAAGCGTTGGGTACCACCTCGGTAAATGAAATGGCCTTGTGGGATGTCACTGGGAATGACAGCACGGTCAATGAGTAATACTTTATGCCCTTTCCGGGCCAATAACAGTGCCGTAGACGCGCCTGCGCATCTGGCTCCGATTACAATGACGTCATACATCATCCAACTCCTTGTATGTTTCAGGCAACTAAACAGCTTCTAAAAATACAATACCCTTTTGATTTGTAGTCATACAATTAAACTAAGCTATACTGTACATGTTACTAGGCGATCATTTTTTTATCGTATGTCTAACGTTTATTGAGGCACAAATTTGGAAAATGATTTGCACGTTTATGTGTTGGGATTTCCAATACTCAAAATAAACCAACGGCCGTTAACAGCAAACATTATTTCCACGAAAGGGTATGCACTTCTTGTCTACCTGGCCGTAACAGGGCGTTACCATTCGCGCACAGCGCTGGCGGGTCTGCTGTGGGGTGACAAACCCGAAGAAACAGCGCGTGCCAACCTGCGCCTGACCCTTTCCAAACTGCGCAAATTTTTACCCGCAAACATCCTGCTTATCACTCGTTCAGAAATAGGATTGGTGGATTTTTGGCTCGATGTGGTGACGTTTGAAAAGAGGTTGGAAAGCGGCGATTGGTCAAATCTCCACGCCCATCTTGATCTTTATCGTGGCGACTTCATGGATGATTTTCATTTGTCCACCGCGCCAGACTTTGACGAATGGGTGGAAAGACAGCGAGTGTATTGGCGGCAAACGGCCGTTACCAAACTCAGCAGTTACCTAAACTCGGCCGTGTTAGAAAACGACCACGAAAACGGCATCCCCATTGCCCGCAAGTTACTCGCTATTGAACCCTGGCATGAAGAAACGCATCGCCAACTCATGCGCCTGCTGGCCCAGGCC
>CAYGMR010000555.1:0-275 GCA_964350725.1 uncultured Ardenticatenaceae bacterium
ACATACTTTTTGAAGATTGGGAAACAGCACAGTTAAAAGACCCGCAGTTCCGTGCCATCGCGGAATCAATGGAACCCGGCCACCAAGTCGCTCGCCTCCGCATCCAACGAGGTCTTACGCAATCAGAGTTAGCAGAACTTGTGGGTTCGCATCAATCCAGCATTGCCCGCTTGGAAAGCGGTCGTGTGGCTCCACGTGTCTCCTTTTTGCAAAAAGTAGTCGAAGCACTTGGTGGCGAATTAGAAATTAAAATATCTTACAGCACAGTATAGTCG
>CAYGMR010000555.1:286-3644 GCA_964350725.1 uncultured Ardenticatenaceae bacterium
ATCTGGAGACAACGGCCGTTACCACCAAATTTAAATAGTAGACAGCGTGCGTTCTTTGGGCCAGTCGCGGTTGAGGTTCTGGCTCATTTTCTCGAGGTAAGCTTGCTCCAGGTCGATGCCGGTGTAATTGGCTAGTTTGAGTGTGTAAGCCAGCAGGTCGGCGAGTTCGCTGCGCAGCGCAGCACGGTGTTTGTTGATGGCTTCTTGATGTGCTTCGGCTTGCGTACGGCCGTTGCGCATTAATCGCTTGCCATCCCCCCAAGTCTTCACCATCTCTTTGGCAACCTCGCCTACTTCTTCAGTGAGCAGGATATAGTTAAAAAAGAGGTCAGGGTCAAAGCCTTTGCTCTCATCTAAATGGCGGTGAAACTGTTGGAAGGACGTCAAACGGCCGGCACGCAATGAATCTTGTTCAATGTGGGCAGGCAGAGGGGCATCGCTTTGTTCAGCTAAACTGGCATCGATCAAAGCTTTGACATGCGCTAAATCCGCTTCTTTTCCCAAAAAGTTTAATTCGCTCACGTCAATCTTCAACACAGGAATATCCGGGATATTCGACAACCAGGCTTCATAGGCGGCGGCCAATTGGCGAATGTAATCGGGATCCATATCGCGTTCGTAGGGCCGGTCACGTGAAGCAATGCGCTGCATAACCACTTCATGTTCGGCCTTTAGATATACAATCAGATTGGGTTTAGGAATTTTTTCACTGAGCGCCGCATGTACACGGCCGTACATCGCCAACTCGTCATCTTTCAAATTTAACCAGGCAAACAACTCATCTTTAGCAAAGGTGTAGTCCGCAAGCAACATGCCTTTATTTAAAGCTGCGGGTACGGCCTGATGCTGTTGATGATAACGGCTGAGCAAGAAAAATATCTGGGTTTGGAAGGCGTACCGTTCACGGTCGCCGTAAAAATCGGCTAAAAACGGGTTTTCTTCAAACACTTCTAACAAAATCGAAGCTTGATACAGTGGTTTTAAGAGACGTGCCAGGGTCGTTTTTCCGATACCGATGACACCTTCAATGGCGATGAATTTATGCTTGTTGTTGTGCATGGTTTGCAGACACCTTTTGGCTGTCATACCCGCGCAGGCGGGTATCCAATTCGTTTGTGGATAAGCTATATCCAGATTTGTAAAGTGAGGCCAATAACAAAGCCCAGGAGCAGGCCGACTGCTACATCACTCAGAAAATGGCGTGCCAGGGCAACTCGCGCCAGCCCAACGAGAATTGCCCAAAGCAAACTTAGCCACCCCCAGGTGGGAAAGGCAAAGGTTAGGGTTATCGCGACGGCGCCCGCACGCGCGGCATGACCAGAGGGAAAGGAATATTTGTCGGTGAAGATGGCCCATTTTTCAGACGGCCGTTTGCGTTTGAAGATGCCTTTCGCAACGGCCGTAACTCCCGCCGCCACAATTACAGTCAACAACAACGCCGATCCCAATGGCTCTCTTTGCCATAACAAAATGGCAATAATAATTAACCAGAGAAAGCTATCGCCAGTGCGTGCAATAATCCAGGCAAGCGTATGCAAGAAACGGCCGTTGGCCCAAGCGGCGATACGTCCTGAATATAGTTCGTCGCGGATTATTAAATCGTCTAAACGCATCTATTTAGGGAAGAGGCAGGGTTGCAAAGTTATCTCAACCATTCCCCTTTCGTAATTCTTCACGCAATAAATCGACTTGTTCAGGTTTGTCTGCGTCCATTGCAATTTCGGCAAAGGGCGTTAAGACAATCTGTGCAGGCATACCAAGAATGCGTTCGGCCGTTTGCTCAATATCGCTGATGCTGACTTGGCGAAAAATAAACTTAATCAAGAATTTAAAGCCGACAATGCGTGCTAACTTCCAGGCATGTTTACGCGCATTCGTGAGCGTATGGAATAATTCCTCATTTTGATCAGCAACAGCAACCTGCGCGATAGCTAAATCGCCACCAGCAATCTCAACCCCTTTCAACTTAACATAAGTACGGTTCGAGCCTGGAAAACGTTGCTCCATGGTTTCACGAGTAACAAAAGTATAGTAGACAGCTTTGTTCAATGGTTGGCAACTTTCGATGTGGGCATCAACAATGCCACCGGTAATCATAGGCACATCTGATGAACAAAAAAGCACTGATTCGATTGTCGGATCAGTTTCACGCAGCCAGCCAACGCCTGCCAAAATATTACCGACCATGCTGCCGTGATCGGGCAGATATTGATCGATTGGCCGTTGAAAAGTCATGCCCATATCATTTTCAAGACCGATCACAACGATACGATCCACATGATGGGCGGTTTGCAGAGCATCTATAACCCGTTCCAACATGGTACGGCCGTTCATATCCAATAATGCTTTACTCTTACCGTGTGTATATGCATAAAGGGGGTCTTCCGGTTTCGGCAGCCCCCCAGCAGCAACAATACAATCCATTTTTCCCTCCTAAAGGTAGTCTGCTAGACCATTCACTTAATCCAAATGCTGCAAATCATGAATAGTTGGTTTTAAATCTAGTTCATCTAAATAAACGCTGATTTCGTCGTAGGTGAGTGCGCGCCCTTTGCCGGCGGCAGCGGTTAATGCCGCTTCCATCATATTTGTGCCAAAGGAACGGCCGTCGATCACAGGTGTCATCGTCATCACGTAACGGACACCCCGCTCACGAAATAGCTGCATATCTTTTGATGTGGTCGTGTTTGTGACAATCACCTTGTCTTGTAAATTATCTGGCATATGCCGCCGGATATAATGACAATCACCAGCAATCACAGTCGCCCACTCGTACCACTTCGTAAATTTAGGCACGATTTCATCTTGTTTCTCACCAGTTGGATAAAGCATATCAATAGGTAAACGCGCCGCAATCGGTGCCAATGTGCGCCCTAGGATTTTGAGCATGCGCAAGCTGCGCACAGGAATAGGCACATCCAAGGCAAACATCAAATCACAACAAGCAACCTCATACCCCAAATCAAAAAAGCCAAGGGTTAGCCCATACCGATCCACACCCATTGTCATCATCACCCGACCAGTTGCATAATTTGGGCCAAGTTCTTTGACTAAGTATTGGGCGGCGTGGCTTTCGAGCGTATTTTTTAAGCCACTGCCATCCACCAAAGGTGTTTTTTTGACACCTTTAACCATTTTGTGCGCGGCGGTGATCGGAATTTTGCGATCGCCCATCGCGACCCACAAATCAATGCCGCCCACGCCCAACGCATCTACCTGACCATCAAGCTCATTAAAAAGAGCTGTCGCTTTTTCCACATCACCATCGGTGCCCCGGCGTTCAATTTGAACGGTCTCGCCTAATAAATCAATTTCGATTTTTTTGTCCCGTTCCGAACTGCCCAGACTCACGCTAACA
>CAYGMR010000556.1:0-3587 GCA_964350725.1 uncultured Ardenticatenaceae bacterium
CAGTTCAACACCGAACTCTGCCAGGCAGTCACCGGCAACCCCAACAGCCAAGCGATCCTTGAGCAGTTAGAACAAACCAACCTATTCATCGTGCCTCTGGATCATGAACGTAATTGGTATCGTTATCACCACCTGTTTGCAGATTCGCTCCTGACCGAGTTGAGCCAGGCAGAAGCCTCCGAGCTAATTAAAAAAGCTGCTGCTTGGCATGAAACCAACGACATGACTTTTGAAGCCGTGACCTATGCCCTGGATAGTGTCGATCCTGAATTTATGGCCGACATGATTGATGTCGCCTTGCGCCAAGAGTCGATTTGGTCGAGCGGTAACCTGGTGCTGTATTCATCATGGCTGGAAAAACTCCCCGAGCCGGTTTTTGCCCGGCGACCCCGGTTGAGTTTGAATGCCGCCTTTGTTGGGTATCGAAACGGCCGTTTTGGTGAGGCCCTTCAACATATTGCCCTGGCAGAGGCCGATCTAGCGGCGCAACCAGCCTCAGCGGAAGTCGAGAACCTGCTCGCTTTAGCCGCCTTGTATCGCGGATCAATCGCTGCTGTGCATGGTGACGTGGACGAGGCCATGGAGTTGATCGCATTTGCCCAGTCCCGTTTACCGCAAGACGATCACATGGCTCATGCCCGCGCCCATTTCAGCCTGGGTGTGGCTCATGAATTGGCAGGGCAGGCTGACGAGGCGGTCAAACATTTTCTGCTTGCCAGTGATAAAGCCCGATTCGCTGGTGTGCTGCACCTCGCCGTGAACGGCCGTTGTTCAGCGGCGCAGGTATTGATCAACCAGGGAAGCTTGCATCTTGCCGAGCAGGCGTGCCGCACGGCAATTGATCTGGCAAACGGTGAGCGCTTCCCGCCTCTTCGAATTGCCTTTTCACTTCTTGGCGGCATTGCGCTGGAGAGAAATGATCTGGCCGCTGCCGAAAAACATTTGAATGCAGGGCTGGCGTTGTCCCGCCAAGGGATGCTGTTGGACCACGTAGTCGCTGGTATGGCGTTCTATGTTCATTTGACCGCCTGCCAGGGCAACACGGCCGAATTCACAAACGCCTTTGCTGAAGTGGATACGATTATCGAAGGGTATGGTGTGGAGCGCGTTTATTCGGTCGTGGCCGCTTACAAGGCACGGATGCAGCTCTTTTTTGCGGAATGGCAGGCGGTGGCGCAGTGGGCAAAAGCTTATCAAGCCAGCCGACTCGATGTCTCGTTCGAATATGCAGAATTGACGCTCGTTCGTTATCTCCTCATGAGCGGGGCTGTTGATATGGTGCCATCTGTGTTACGGCCGTTGCAGGACGCTGCCCACCGCGAAGGACGAGTCCGTGCCAACATGGAAATCAAACTCCTGTTTTCTCGTTATTATCAGGATAGTGGAGACATCCCAGAGGCGCTGAAGTGGCTGTCCGCAGCCCTGGAAATCGCCGCGCCTGAGGGGTTTGTGCGCATATTTCTCGATGAAGCGCCTGTGCTCGACCTACTGCCACAGGTTCGCGAGACCGCCCCTGATCTCGTCGCTGCCATTTTAAGCCAACAGCAATCTGCGGATGATGTCGAAAGGCTTGTCTTGAGCGATGCCGAAAGGTCTGCCTTGAGCGATGTTGAAAGGCCTGCCTTGAGCCATGTCGAAAGGGCCACCCAACAGCAGCTGCCTGAACCACTGACTGCACAGGAGTTGAACATACTGGCCCTCATTGCGGGTGGGAAAACCAATCGACAAATTGCTGATGAACTGGTTGTCACAGTAGGGACAGTCAAGTGGCATGTCCACAATATCTTGCAGAAATTAGGCGTCAACAATCGCACCAAAGCCACCATTCGCGCCCAGGAACTCAGGTTGCTCTAAAGTTCCGAGTAGACCTGTGAAGACATCCTCCCGGAGGTTCACGAGTGGTTAGCTGTTTTTATCAAGCAACCTCCGGGAGGATTTGTGGCTCACAATCCTTGACGTTGTTAACGGGGGGCGTTATTATCTTTTTATGATTCGAAGTTTTGCATCAAGAGAGACAGAACGGCTTTTCCAACGACAGTTCTCTCGGAAATTGCCTCACGACATTCAACGTCGAGCTAGAGTTAAATTGGAAATTCTTGATGCGGCTGAGAGATTAGAGGATTTACAGATACCGCCGTCAAATCGTCTAGAAAAACTGTCAGGTGATCGAAAAAGCCAGCATAGTATCCGCATAAACAACCAATGGCGTATCTGTTTTGAGTGGCGTGATGGTGACGCCCATGAAGTTGAAATTGTGGATTATCATTAAGGTGCCAAAATGAGTGAACAACAACTTTTACCACCCATTCATCCTGGGGAAATATTGCTAGAGGAATTTCTGCAACCGCTGGAGATTAGTCAATATCGTTTAGCCAAAGATATTGGTGTACCACCGCGACGCATAAATGAAATTGTTCACGGCAAACGCGGCATATCTGCAGACACAGCATTGAGATTGTCACGATATTTTGGCCTATCGGAACGTTTTTGGATGAATCTCCAGTCAAGATATGACCTTGAGACAGAAAAAGACAAGCTGAAGGGGCGTTTAGAACAAGAAGTTAAAGTTTTGGTTCCCGCTCACTAAAGGCGAAGCTGCTGCCAATGGCCAGATGGTGATGCTTATGCCGTTGAGATTGTGGATTATCATTGAGTGAGGACAAACTATGACAGAAACACGAATTCCCCCCGTACATCCAGGCGAAGTTTTGCTAGAAGATTTTCTTAAACCGCTGGGAATTAGTCAATATCGTTTGGCTAAAGAGATGAAAGTGTACCCACGCAAGATCAATGAGATTGTGCATGGGAAACGGAGCATTACCGCAGATACAGCGCTTAGACTCAGCCGTTATTTTGGTACCTCAGCAGAGTTGTGGATGAATCTGCAAGCATTATATGATCTCGAAAAGACACGCGATGAAATAGAGGAGCAAGTAACGAAGGAAATATCACCTCTTGTTCAAGGAAACCTCAATGTTGCTCTGGTGTAAGTGAACACAATAGAGCAACGGTTTTACTAAACTATCTTCAGCAAAAAAACCTTGCTATAATTCAACGAGATAGTGGAGCATTTGTTTGACTTGGCGTTAAGTAAGCAGCCATAGATATGAGAGATATTTTAGGATGAAAGACGATGCTGGACTTTGAATTTTCGACGCATGCTCAAGATATGCTCAGTGAGCGGAGGATTTCAGAAGAGTGGGTCTGGCGCACCATTGAGACACCAAGTAGGAAAAAGAAGGGAAAAGATGGTAACATGCACTATACAAAACCGATTAGAGAAAGAGACGGGCGTGTATTGCGTGTTGTCGTAAATCCATACCTTAATCCCAGACGAATTGTGACGGTATTTTTTGACCGTCGATTGAGTAAATAGGTTACCATTTATGAAACTAAAAATTGATAAAGAAAGTGATGCCCTTTATTTTCGGCTTGATGATGATGAGATTATGGAATCCGAGGAAGTTCAACCTGGCATTATCTTAGATTTTGACGAAAACGGCCGTATGATTGGTATTGAAATCTTGTCATTGAGCACACGTTTCTCACCTGAAAAATTGCGCGTCATGCAATTCGAGACAGCGTAG
>CAYGMR010000557.1:0-3581 GCA_964350725.1 uncultured Ardenticatenaceae bacterium
AACATTTATTGTAAAATCGCCAAAAGTGTGCCAGAAAAGCGCCTGATTGGTTTTTTTGCACGCGATCGTCGTATTGCTGGTATAGTTGACATAAAGTCGTTTATGCGCAAATCGGTACACAAAACCAGTGTGTGGAATCATCCGAATTTGCTAGGTTACATTGAAGTGGGGGAAATCGTGCAACCGATAATCAATCGCGATGATTTTGTGCGTACCCGTGGTCGGACGTTGTTATATGACGCTATTTTGCCAATTGAAGCCGAAATAAAATCCTTGTTGACGGCCGTTAATCGACAACGTCTTGAACAATCCTTTGCACATGTTGAAAAAGGGTTGCAGCAGGCGCTGCAAGCTGCCACTGTCACCGATTTCAGTGTGCAATTGGGTGAGGATGAAGCGGATAAACGCAGGAGTTGGCTAGAAAACGGCCGTTTAACCATCAACACCAAGCACCCCGATTTTCAGGCGCGATTACGCACCACGCGCCAAGGTAATCCGCGCCCATCAGATAGATTGAATGCGTATTTGGCTGGTCTATTGGCAGCCTATGCTACAACAGCAGAACCCCAGACAGAAAAGCCGCATTTTACAGAACAAATTGATTTGATGTTGGCATTGGAATCGCAACTGCGTTTGGTGCAAAAAAGGTCGGGGAGAAAGTGAAGTAAACCATGATGTTACTCTGGTAACGAGTCGTTTTTCAATTTGTCATTCCGAAAGCGACAGCTTGAGGAATCCCAAACACCTACATCTTCCAGCCCGTTGGAATTTCTCACTTCGTTCGAAATGACACAATAATTCTTTAGCACTTAACGGCTGTGTACCTCGCGATAAGCCGCGGGTGTCATTTTGGTATCGCTGCGGAAATGGCGGTAAAAATTGGTAACATTGGGATAACCAACCATTTCAGAAATGCTGGCAATGCTTTGATCCGTGGTGAGCAGTAGTTTTTTGGCTGCATCTAGACGTACGGCCGTTAAGAACTTGACATAACTCAAGCCCATCTTTGCTTTGAACTGCGAACTGAAATGAGATTGGCTGAGTGACACCACATCAGCCACTTCTTTGAGCATCAGATCGGATCGTTGATAATTTTTACGAATGTAAGCAACTGCATCCTCAACAACATCCTGACGCTGTGAAACGCCCTCTACCAGCGTCATCATTTCGCCGAGACTGTTGAGCGTCCAGGCGCGGATTTCAGGGGCCGTGTTCCAGGAGGCGAGGGCACGCACTTGCTCATGTAACAAATTCAGAATCTTTGGTTCGTCCAAACCAGCCCCAATTGCACCCCATGCAACCAGTGTCACCAATTCGGCACAATGGTTTTTCATCGTATTGGGTCTAACATAATATCGTTCTGAAAGGTAATCGACTATCGCATTGATCAGTTGTTTTGCTTCTCTATTTTGATTGAGCTGCACAAATTTGACTAACTGCAGTTCGTTTTGTACCAAAAAACGGGACGAATCTTTATCAGTAGGCAGATCATCAACAATATCATCGATCCCCACAACTTGATTCCCTTGTGGACGGCCGTGGTACCGGTGTGCCAGATTTGCTTCGGCATATGAAAGCGGAATGGATTCGATTTCCATGTGCCGTTTCCCCAAACCAATCGTGACCGTAAAAGGCATTTCAGCTGCGACTGCCTGACGTATTTTTTCGCCGAAATCGCGCAATTGCGCGGCCGTCGACAGGGATTGATCGGTCGAAATAAGTGCCACAATCCTGCCTGTATTGCTAAACCCTATTAGGGCACGCTGTGGCTCTGGCATCATATCACGCACCAACTTCATCAAATCAGCATGGATTTGTTGTAAATCTTGGGTAGATTTGCCTTTGACAAACAGATCGAAATTATCTACTTTAGCAACCAGGACCGTCGGCCAAACAAGTCGCTTGCCTAGATAAGCCAGGGAATCATGAATGGTTGTGCCTTCAGGATTGGTGCCCCGAATCAGGTTTTCGACCAGGTTGGTTTCAATCACTGGTAAAGTTCGCTGCAGTGAATCTTTAACGATTTCAACCGTGCGTGACTCTCTGCGTTCTGCTTCAATTTCTTGTTTGATTTCAACCAACAAATCCAATAACTTGTTCGGACGCACAGGTTTCAAGAGATAATCACGTGCGCCAAGGGTGAGTGCTTTTTGTACATAGGAGAATTCATCATAAGCTGTCAGCATCACGATTTTGATATGTGGCTGTTCTTGGCGGATAACGGCCGTTGCTTGTAAGCCGTTTAGGGTCGGCATTTTAATATCCATTAAAATAACGTCCGGTTTGTGCAGGCGCGTCAAAGTAACAGCTTCTTCTCCGTTGGCCGCTTCCAAAATCGAAGAAAAAAGCGTGTCTTTTTGGGAGATGATACGCTTTAATGACGAGCGAATGAGTGGCATGTCATCAACGATTAAAATTCCGCCCATGGGATTATTGGAGTGGTGAAAGGAGTGTGTTGTGAGGGTTATAGGTCATTTCGTCGTGGACACGGATAGAAGTAGGTGAAATACGATTGTTTTGGATGGGGTGCATGTGGATTTGTTTGTCAAATTCAGGGTTTGTGGTCGATTTTAAATCAGTGGTTAGATTAACTTCTTGTGATGCTTCTGGATGCAAAATGATATTTAGACGTAGGCGTGTTCCATGGCCTGGACCACTTTCAACTTCAACAGAAAATCTGTCTTGATATTCGCTTTGCAAACGGTGGATAACATTTTGTAAACCAAGCGATTTATTATCGTCAGCAAAATCACCTGTTTTGATCGTAGTAACAACATCGTCTGGCATGCCCACGCCATTATCAATAATTTCCAATATAAGATGATCGTTTTCCTTAAATGCTCTCACTGAGATTATCACGGGTCTGTTTAATGGTTCAGCACCATGGATAACTGCATTTTCGACCAATGGTTGCAAAATCATGCAAGGTATCTCAACCTGTTTTAACTCTGGATCGAGTGCAATATGGCTTGTCAACCGCTCACCAAATCGAATTTTCTGTATGGCTAGATATTGGTTGATCATCTCCATTTCTTCGCCTAGTTCGACCATGGAGGAGATGTTGCGTAGGCTGTAGCGCAGCAAGTCACTAAGTGTGTAAGCGATTTCTTCGGTGCGTGGTGCATTTTCTTCTAAGGCTGTGTAGCCAAGAAGCGTCAATGAGTTAAAAAGAAAGTGAGGGTTAACTTGTGCTTTGAGCGCCCTTAACTGCGATTCTTGCAGGGCAACCTGCAAAGCAGCGCGCTCTTGCGCTTCTTGCAATAATTGTAACTGAGCTAAATTGGCTGCAGAATTTTCAATAATATTATTGGCGGTAAGCGACAACATTTCTACCGCTGCATAAAAACGATCGCGTGGAAGGGGCTTGATATTTCTGACTGCTTCTTCGAATTGTTGGGGGGGTAAGCCTAAAGGTATGTTACGGGCTAAAATATCTTGCACATATTCTTCATGCGCATCTTCGGGAATTACCTGACCACATAGAATGCAGCCCATGTATTCTCCGTTAATAATGATCGGTGCTGCGGCATCCATGAGTCCCCCAGCACATTTATAGGCATAGGGCTGGCCGCGCTTATGGG
>CAYGMR010000558.1:0-3568 GCA_964350725.1 uncultured Ardenticatenaceae bacterium
ACGAATTGGGCGCCCCCATCATTTTTTTATTCACAGAACTCGATCAAGCAGTAAATGCCTGGGTCAGCGGCGGACGCGCAATCTTGCTGCGCGAACTTGATCCAGAGCGGATTTTTGCCGCCGCACAAGCCGTTTTGGAAGGCCTCATCGTGATCACACCCGAAATCGCCCACAAATTGTTTACACCAGAGCTTGTATCTGCCGAGAGCGATTACGATGCGCTAACATCGCGCGAACTGCAAGTGTTAAACCATCTCGCTGAAGGGCTCACCAACAAAGCCATCGCTCAGGAGCTTGAAATCAGCGACCATACCGTCAAATTTCATGTCAACGCTATCCTCCAAAAATTGCACGCACAAAGCCGCACAGAAGCCGTTGTGCGCGCTACGCGACAAGGGCTAATCGCGCTCTAGAAGTTTGCTAACACCCCCCACCACAAACCTACCCATATTTCCAGGTAGCCACACCCCAAATAACTGATGTGCGCATTATTATTCATGGCTAAACTTAAAACATCAATGGGAATGCGTAGTGGGTAGTCCAAAAAAACCATATTTACGCATTATGCAGTACGACATCATATTTTATAAAGGAGTTTAACATGGGTAACAGTTTACATAATCTTTCCGATGCGCTAGCAGATGCAGTTGAAACGGCCGCAGCCAGTATTGTGCGTGTCGAAGCGCGGCGGCGGATGCCAGCGACTGGCATTGTATGGTCAGAAGACGGGCTCATCTTAACAGCCCACCATGTCGTGCGACGTGATGATAAAATTCAAATCGGCTTCGCGGATGGCAGCAGCACGCAGGCACAAGTAGTCGGCCGGGATCCAAGCACGGATCTGGTCTTGCTCAAAACCGAAGCCACCAGCCTCGTACCTTTACAAAACGTTACGGAGAACAGCATTCGGGTTGGTAACTTTGTCTTAGCACTGGGCCGCCCTGGCAGCACAGTGCAAGCCACATTTGGCATTGTTTCTGCTTATGGCAAAGGTTGGCGCACACCATTTGGTGGCCAAATCGATCAATATCTGCAAACCGATGTGTTGATGTATCCTGGATTTTCCGGCGGGCCTTTGATCAATGTCAATGGGCAGCTTTTAGGGTTAAACAGTTCTGCTCTGCTTTCTGGCACAAGTACGGCCGTTCCAACCACAACCTTACAGCGCATCAGCCAAACTTTGTTGACCCACGGGCATATGCAGCGGGGTTATTTGGGCATCAGCACACAATGTGTCCGTTTGCCCAGAGAGTTACGTGACAGCTTGAACCAAAAAACCGGCTTGCTGGTTGTTTCTACCGAAGCTGGCAGTCCGGCAGAAGAGGGTGGCCTCATCCTAGGCGACACACTGGTCGGAGTTGATGACAAACAGATAACCACCCATGAAGATTTGCTGGCAGCGCTTGCCGCTGATTTGATCGGCCAAAAAACGCCATTCACTATTATCCGCGGTGGCGAAGTAAGAACCATTAATGTAAAAATTGGTCAACGGCCGTAATCCCATTTCGTCTAGGAGCTTGTCGGAGAACCTTGTTAATAGTACGCGGATACTTCGGCCGTGCTCAGTGCAAGTTTTCACGGATTAAGCAGATTCTCACGGATAACGCCAAAAAATCTGCGTAAATCCATTCAATCTACGTTTAGCGTTCGACTGAGCTCACGCCGAAGTCTGCGTACTGTTGAATACTTTTCCGACAATCTGCTAGCCTAGATAAACCAGCACTAGCTTTGCAGCTTTTTCTTTTTGCCACGGATTAACACAGGCTGTGCTGAGTGAAACCGAAGCATTTTCACGGATTTAATTCATAATTTGTGTTAACTTGTGGCAAAAACCATCTCCGAGTCAATTTCTTCCCAAAGCGCATCCCCAATCAATTCTATTCCAATCTCAATTCCAGATTTTTTGCTTGATCTTCACGCCGTAATATTGATCTTAATTTCGATCGTTTATAAGTTCCGTTATACTGTTTTTACTCCAAATATAATTTTGTTATGCAAAATTCCACTAACATTTTTTAGTACTGTAGGATAAACTTTACAAAGCTTGGGCGCTTGAGCAAGAAAAAGATAAGGTATAACGGACATGCAAGGAAAAAAGATATTAATCATTGATGACGATTATCACATATGTCATATCATCGAAACGGCCGTTATCAAAGAAGGTGCTCATGTTACGATTGCACAAGATGGACATGAAGGTTTGAGCCGTTTCTATGAAGTAAAACCTGACTTAGTGATTCTGGATATCATGATGCCAGAAATGGATGGCTGGGCTGTTTGTCGTTTAATTCGGCAATCTTCTGACGTACCCATCATCATGCTCACGGCTTTGCACAGTGAAGATGATATCGTGCGCGGTCTAGATTATGGTGCCATCGATTATGTAACCAAACCATTTAGTGTCAAAGTACTCCTGGCCAGAGTTCGGGCTGCCCTGCGGCAATCAACCACAAAACCAGTTGAAACAACACCTCCATCCGCTTTCTCTGATGGCAATTTGACCATTGACCTCGATAAACGGCGGGTGATGTTAAAAGAAAAGCCAGTAAAACTAAGCATTACCGAATATCGATTATTAACTTATCTATTCAAAAATGAAGGCAAAATTTTAACGTTTGAAGAAATTTTAGACACCGTTTGGGGACAAAAACATCGCGAAAATCCAGATTACGTGCGTGTTTACGTGTGGCATCTACGTAAAAAGCTCGAATCTGAACCCAAAGAACCCGATTACATCCTCACAGAATATGGAATAGGGTATCGTTTCGCCGAAAACCTATTAAAACCGATAAACATTGGCAATCCCGGCAGCCATTGATATAATCCTTTCCGCGTTGCAGAATAATCAAATACGGGCAGGTGGCCGAGCGGTTTAAGGCGCACGCCTGGAACGCGTGTAAGGTTCATAGCCTTCGAGGGTTCGAATCCCTCCCTGTCCGCCTCATTTTCACGAAGGAGTGCTTTTCTACTATGTTCTTCTCTTCCATGCTTACAACAATGGCAACCCTTCAGGAGCCAACCAATCAGACAAGTGGAACCCCGGCATGGGTAATCATTCTCATTTTATTGATTATCATTTTGCTGTTTTGGTGGGGACTGACGCGCAACAACATTCCTGAAGAAACGGCCGTTGACGACCATGCGACTGACCATGCAGAAGATACCCATGAAGCTGTAAGCCGTGCAGAAGTTCCAGAAAGCGAAACGGCCGTTGTTTCCCCAGACCCTGATGATTTGAAGAAAATCGAGGGCATCGGCCCTAAGATTTCTAGCATTCTGACTGCCAGCGGCATCACAACCTTCGACCAATTAGCCAATACATCTTTAGATGATTTGGATCGTATTGTGCGTCAAGAAGCCGGCATCACAATCGCCAACCCCACCAGTTGGCCTGCACAAGCGAAACTAGCAGCAGCCGATGATTGGGATGCATTAGCAGAACTGCAAGACAAATTAGTTGCCGGGCGGCATCAATAAATCACAACCATTTGTAACTATTCAGGGGTACACACGAGATTTGTCAAATTTGGTCTGGTAGCGATGCAAACTTGATACAAAATTTGACAAA
>CAYGMR010000559.1:0-3568 GCA_964350725.1 uncultured Ardenticatenaceae bacterium
ATAACCAAACGACGGATGCGAACGGCTATTTTGTGGTGGGCAATACGGCCGTTCCAGGTGTCGACATCACTTTCCCGAATAACAGTTTGCAAAATGGAGCCGATGCCGTGGCTTTATTTGTAGGCGATGCGGACGAGTTTCCCAGCGGCACTGCGCTCACCACGACAAATCTACTCGATGCAATCGTTTACGCGACCGACGACTCTGATGATCTTGAATTATTGACATTACTAAACGCCGGTCAGCCCCAAGTCAATGAAAACAACGGTGGCTACAAAGAAGCATTCTCGAATCAACGTTGCCCCAATGGCCAGGGAGGGCAGGGCAATACGGATGGATATATACAAAATATGCCCTCGCCAAAATCAGCCAATAACTGTGTTGTTGATCATGCGCCTGAAGTAAACATGACAACGCCAGTTGACCAGCAGGTTGATGTCTTGCTGGATGCCACACTTACAATTGAATTTAGTGAAGCTGTTAATGTTGAAAATGGTTGGTTTGAGATTGTTTGCAGCAGCAGTGGGGTGTTTGATGGGGGCAATACGGCCGTTTCTGGCGGCCCAACC
Source organism: uncultured Ardenticatenaceae bacterium (assembly GCA_964350725.1). Classification (GTDB taxonomy): domain Bacteria; phylum Chloroflexota; class Anaerolineae; order Promineifilales; family Promineifilaceae; genus JAACFF01. Next base: position 570 of record CAYGMR010000559.1, read on the forward strand.
ATCTGGACAATCGATCCAGTGGGAGAATTTGCGTATAGTGATATATGCACGGCTGTGATTTTTGCTGAAAAGATCACAGATGCTGACGGAGCGGATCCGCCTGATGGTATGGTAAACAATTATGAGTGGAGCTTCTCGCTGCTTAATCTGCCGCCTGCGACCCACATGCTAATCAACGAAGTCGATGCGGATACAAGTGGCAGCGATACGGCCGAATTTATCGAACTGTATGCTGGTGGTGAGGGCATTACCAACTTGCAAGGTTTGGTGGTTGTTTTGTTCAATGGGGCTACGGATGCGGCTTATCGGGCTTTTGATTTGGATGGCAACGTGACAGGCGCGGATGGTTATTTTGTGTTGGGTAGTACGGCCGTTGCCAATGTTGATTTCCCGATTTCCAACAGCAGTTTGCAAAATGGGGCTGACGCAGTTGCTTTGTATGTGGGAGATGCAGACGATTTTGCCACCGGCACCCCGCTCACGACTGAGATGTTGTTGGATGCGCTGGTTTACGATACGGATGATGAAGACGATCTCGAATTGCTGACCTTATTGAATCCAGGCCAGCCTCAAATAAATGAGGATAGTGCCAACAATAAAGACGAACACAGTAACCAGCGCTGCCCAAATGGTGCGGGCGGTCAGCGTAATACAACAGGCTATGTACAAAACTTGCCTACACCGGGTTTAATGAATGATTGTGTGGTTGATTTTCCACCAGAAGTGAGCAATACACAGCCAGCAGATGGTGCAACAGGCGTCTTTCCCGATGCAATTTTGGAAGTTACGTTCAGCGAAGCGGTTTTGCTTGAGGCTGAGTGGTTGACATTGTCATGTTCTGAAAGTGGATCGATCACAACAACAACTGATGGCGGCATGCAAACTTTTACGGTTGTGCCAGATGCAGAATTCGAAACTGGTGAAGTTTGTACAGCTGTGATCATAGCGGACAAAGTCACCGATCAGGATGGTACGGCCGATTTTATGCAAGCGGATTATACGTGGCAGTTTACGATTGGTATGCCTGCATTTGGTGTGTGTGGGGATGCAGCGACACCGATTTATACCGTTCAGGGCAATGGTCCAGAGAGTCCATTGGCTGGTTCACTTGGTGTGATTATTGAAGGGATTGTGGTGGGTGAGTTTTCCGCAGCGGACCAACTTGACGGCTTCTTTGTACAATCTGCCCTCGCCGATCAAGATGATGATCCGCAAACGTCGGAAGGCGTTTTTGTTTATGCGCCAGGACTGGAATCGGCAACTTCGACAGCACTCAGTGCAGACGTGAGCAGAGGCGATTATGTGCGTGTGCAAGGGGATGTAGCTGAATTTGAGGGGTTAACACAATTACAAAATATAAGCGCAGTGACCGTATGTGATAATGATTTGGTGCTGCCCACGACAATAACGCTGCCGGTGAACAGCCTGGCTGATTGGGAACAATATGAAGGCATGGCGGTTGTCATCAGTCAAACCCTCCCAGCCAATGATCATGCCTTGTTGGGGGCAGAGGGACAAGTCGAATTGGCGGGCAACGGCCGTATCTTCGCCCCCACACAACTGATCACCCCTGGCGATCTGGCGATCACCCAGCAAAACCTTAATGCGCGGAATCGCATGATTCTCGACGACGGTAGTTTCGCTGCCCCGCCACCACCTCCTTTACCTTACATCGGTAGTGAAAATACATTGCGGCTAGGTGATACGCTAGACAGTTTGGGCGGGGTGGTGAGTTTCAGCTCTGGGGCTTACCAACTGCATCCGACGCAGCCGATTAGTTTTACACGCCTCAACGACCGTAGCTTTGCGCCACCAGATGTGGGCGGCAGAATCAAGGTTGCCAGCTTCAATTTGAACAACTACTTTAATGGGGATGGCTTGGGTGGCGGTTTCCCGACAGATTTAGGTGCCGCATCCTCTGCAGAATTTGCCCGGCAGCGTGAAAAAATCATCGCAGCATTGGTGGCGCTTGATGCTGATATCATCGGCTTGACTGCAATCGAAAACGATGGTTATGGCTCCCTTAGTGCAATACAAGATTTGGTTGATGGCTTGAACGCTGCTGTAGGCGACGGGGCACCCTACGCCTTTATTGATCCTGATGAACCACAATTAGGTGTGGGCGCAACGGCCGTTGCTTTCATATATCGATCAGAATCTGTAGAGCCGCTGGGCCCCGCAGTTACTTTAAACAATGCGCCCGATCGTCCGCCGTTGGCTCAAACGTTTTTGGAAACTTTGACCGGCGAGACTTTTACGGCCGTTGTCACGCAATTGATACCACGTGAAAATTGTCCATTAGATGGCGACGATAGTGATCAAGGCGACGGGCAAGGTTGTTGGAATGCCACACGAACTGCGGCGGCACATGAACTAGTCACTTGGCTGGCAACATACCCAACAGGCTCAGTAGACCCAGATGTGTTGATTTTGGGTGATTTGAACGCTTTTGCGCAAGAAGACCCGATCCAGATGCTCGAAAACAACGGTTATATTGACATAATTAGGCAATTTATAGAACCGCAAGATGCCTACAACCGCATTGCACAGGGACAGGCCGGTTATACCGATTTTGTTTTGCCCAATAACAGTTTGGTAAATCAGGTGAACGGCGTGGCTATTTGGCACATTAACGCCGACGAACCCCCTGTGCTTGATTATCGCTTGAGTAATCCACCTGGCTTATACCAACCCGATCAATACCGCTCTTCCGACCATGATCCTGTGCTTGTTGGCTTAGATTTGACTTCGGCAACGGCCGAATTTAGCAGCAACAGTCCCGTCACAGTGGGCGACATCTCAATTTTCAGCAACGAAAGCGGCGGAACAGGCGCATTGACCTACACATGGGACTTTGGTGATGGCACGCCGGTGAGTCACGAGACAAATCCCGTACACAGGTTTGCTGCGGTAGGAACTTATACTGTTAGTTTGGAGGTCGAAGATGTGTGGGGTGGCACGGCCGTTTTCAGCGATACACACACGATTCTTCCCTCAAT
>CAYGMR010000560.1:0-3133 GCA_964350725.1 uncultured Ardenticatenaceae bacterium
GCGATTCAACTGAGAGCATGGTCGAGCGGCGTTCTGCAGGAATTTCATTATTTACCAATGTGCGCTGTGGCGAGCCGATTAAGCCGGCATTCAGATAGACGAGCCAAAACAAAATAATTGCGGGTACAATCCCAGCTGCCAATGCCAGACCCATCAGAAAAAGGCCGTACGCACCGCGTGCGATGGCTGCCACGAGCGCATAACGATTGTTGAGTCGCTTGCTCAACGGTGTGGCGATGATGTTGCCGACAACGCCCATCAAAAAACTACCCGCCATGACCACGCCAAATATCCATGTATCGTCAATGCCACGACCAATGATAGCTGCGAAACGCGGCTGCCAAAAGGTTTCGACAGCGGCGAGTGATAGCCCGCCCACAAGTGTTGCGGACAATAACAACTTTAATACAGTATTACTGCGCGTCAATTGGTAGGCATCTTTCATGATAGCGGGTACGTTGGTGATGCCAGCGCGCCAGCTTTGTGTTGGCAACGGCCGTTTCTCATGCACACCCACAATAATCACAAACAGCAAAATCACCTTGAGCAAACCCGAGAGGATGAGGGTGGTTGAGAGAGGGGTAAGTACGGCCGTGCCATCGGCTGGCAGCATAGGGAACAAACCGGGCAAAAAACCGCCTAACAGTGTGCCGATACCCAACGCGCTCAGGGTAATAATGTCAGCTTGGGCCAGGGCGGGTTGCAAAGCAATTTTGGGATCGGCCGCTTGCAGACTATCGACGAACCAGGCATCTAAACTCCCCGAGGACAAAGCACGACCGATGCCATAGAGCACCATGCCCAACAAAGCTGCCCAAAATGAAAAAGCAAAGAAAAGGACAACACTGCCACATAAAATAACTGCATAAGCCAGCAGCGCGACCTTCTTGCGTCCGACAGCATCTGCCAGGCCGCCGGTAGGCAGCTCCAACAGCACAATCGACAGTGAATAGACACAAATGATGACGCCGATTTGCAGCAAATTAATGCCACGCGCCTGGATGAGCAAGACAAAGATGGGCAGTGGCAGTGCCACCGCCAGCCAATATAAAAAGAGAATCAAGTAATAGGTGCGTTTGATTGATTTAACTGTCAACATTCCTGCACACTCCTTATCCAAAAAATCCGCCAAATATCCTTATGAATACATCATGTCATCATATGACCTGATGTCATTGTAGATATTTTGCGTATTGTTGTCAAGTAACTGATTGAAGGAAATATTGGGTCACGGCGGGGGTTCTTATCGGCTGACGGCCGTTATGTCTCCTTCGAATCGGCTGCAGATAATTTCGTGGATGTTGTGGAGCCTCACAGCAATGTAATCTAAAGAGTTATGACACAAATCAATTTCTATGCTAGCGCACGTTGCAGGCTTTGCCATTCGGCGATAGTGAGGGTTTCGGCACGACGACGGCCGTCTATACCAGCATTGTCCAACGCCGCATCAATTTGCTCACGACTGATACCCAACTGGCGCAAATTTTTTTGCAGCTGTTTGCGTTTTTGACTAAAGCCAACTTTGACGAGGGTGAAAAATTGTTTTTCTTGCTGTGGTGGCAGCAATGGGTGTGGATGTAGATCGATGCGCAAAACGGCCGAATCGATGCCGGGACGCGGCCAAAAGGCACCCGCTTTAAGTGTTGTGGCAAGCTGCGCGTGGCCGTAATATTGCACGCTCACGGCTAAAAGTGACATTTTGGGCGGCACGGCCGTTACCCGCTCGGCCACCTCTTTTTGCACAGTCAACACCATACACGTCGGTTTGTTTTGGGCAGACAACAAATGGCGCAAAATCGCGCCGGTGATGTAATAAGGCACATTGGCGACCACTTTGTAGGGACCTTCAAAAAGCGTGTTTGGGTTTTGGTCGAGAATGTCGCCATGAATGATGCTGACATTTGGATAGAGAGCCAGTTCCTGATTTAGGATGGGGATGAAGCGGTTGTCGAGTTCAACGGCCGTTACCTCTCCAGCCGCCTCAGCCAAATGTTTGGTCAAGTGTCCCAACCCAGGCCCAACTTCTAAGACAGAATCATATTCTGTCACTTCAGCAATCTCGACAATGCGTGCCAACACATTGGGATCAAACAAAAAGTTTTGGCCTAGACTTTTCTTAGGTTCAATTTTGTAGTTGGCAAGCAGTTGTTTCGGATGCATGATGGTTCATAATGAATGACCTGTCATACCCGCGCAGGCGGGTATCCAGGTTTGTCGGATGTGTGGATTCCTGCCTACGCAGGAATGACGTTTTGTTTAAGGTAATACCTGCGGCAGCAAATAATTAATTTGATCCGCTGGTGGAATCGGTGTCAGATAATAAACATCAGTATAGCCGTTCCAGGTCTCAATGGCACCATCATCAAAGCCCAAATCAATCCAACGTCCTTTGATGCCGCCACCCGTATCACCAGCAAAACCAATGCCGTAACCGGGCACAAATACCTCAGAGCGAAACGGCACAACATTGGGATCAATCGCGACAATGCCTTTACCCGCTTGCAAGCCGCTGGCTGTAATGCCATAGTTGGGATGGTCGGCGGCTCTGCCGGAACTAGCGGCCGTATACGCCGTTGCCCGCATCCGTACAACACGCCAATATTCACGCGGGCCAGCTTCAGTATCAATCACACCGGTTGTAATTTTGGTGCCATACCCAATAACTTGATGAACGGGTTCTTGCGCGATCCATTCACCATCCGCAGTACGGCTGACCTCGACACCATCTTCATAGCGTACGCGAATTCGCTTACGTTTAATACCCGGCACTCCCGCACTTAAACCAGATAAGGTGTCGATGGGCAGTTCTTCGCTGGCTTGATAAATAGTCTCAAAGGGTAATTCTTCATCTTCAAAGCTAAAATCTTCGCTCACACGCACAACACGAATCGTGTCGCCGCTTTGTAAGCCAGTTCCGGCTGCTGGCACGGTGTAGTCAAGACCGATCAATCCTATGCCGTTTTCAGCTAGTACAGCGAGCGGGTCGGTGTGGTGACTGCGTGTTTGCAGGCTACGGCCATCGACTTCAATCGTCAATGGCATGGCGCGTTTAATCTGAATGGTCATATCCGGCAGCAGCCAATTGCCCATAGCGGGTTCAACGCCATCAGAGGCAAAGAGTGTCACGCCAGCC
>CAYGMR010000560.1:3143-3566 GCA_964350725.1 uncultured Ardenticatenaceae bacterium
GTATTGTTTGACGCTGTGTGTTATCAACGATCGTAATGGTAACAAACTGCTCAATGCTGAGTTCAGTGGGCAGGGGTGTTTGGTCGAGTTGATTGAATGGTACGGAACGGCCGTCGGCAGAAACTTGCGCGGTACGTGGCACAACAATGTCCACTTCGGCCAGAAATGGACCCAACCTGGTTTGCTGCGTCCAATAAGTTTCTGTGCCGCTGCTGGTTTGCACTGTGACGGCCTGGGCACGCTGGATTTGCAGCGCGGCGGCTGGCTCTTGTGGATAGATACTGTCTTCCGGTTTGAGGGTGATATTGGCGTTGGCCAGAATACTTTCGAGGGTGTCGAATTTGCCTTGTAGGGTAACGGCCGTAGCACCATCATAAACCGTCACAGTTTCTTTTTGCAACACGAGAAAAGCAGCCACAACTC
>CAYGMR010000561.1:0-3563 GCA_964350725.1 uncultured Ardenticatenaceae bacterium
ATGCTGCTGCCATCTTTGTTTTGCATGCTGGCCAACAAGGCCCTTATTTCGTGATCGGCCGTTACACGTACAGCAATTACACTTTCAGTGCCAGCCGCTGTTTGGATAGTCACCCGGGGGTCGGCTTCGATATTGCGATACCATTGTGAGCGACGGCCGAATCCGCTGGGCGCATATTTGTGGCCGTTCACCTGATGTAACTCGGTCAATGTGCGTCGTGGCAGCCCGCTCTTACGCCCCGTATGGGTAATCAACACAAAGATCTGCCCCATCAAGGGTCCCAAGCCCATCCGCCATAATTGCACTGGCCATTTGAACATTGCCTTGCGCCAGCCCCCAGTTGGATAAGTTAAAAACCCCTGGTTTTTTTGTTGAAACGGTTCGCTTTTTTCGCTCATTTCGTTGTGTTCCTCAATCTTTAAAATATTGCATTGTCATTCGTGAAATACTTCGACTCACTCAGTACGGATTCGTGCAATTCAGGGCTAATGTTATTCTCTTGCCTAATCTTAGGCATACAGGCATAATTCCGCCATGTCTGCTACTTCTTCTACTGCAATACTCGATCAACTACCGCCGCAAGAATATAAAGCGCGTGCGCGTGCCTGGATGATGTATGATTGGGCCAATTCAGCCTTTTCAACCACCATCATGGCTGCTTTGCTGCCGGTTTATTATAGTGCAGTCGCCGGTAGTACCCTTGCCAGTGAGTCTCAAGCCACCCAATATTGGGCGACTGGTCTCAGCATTTCTGTTTTCATCATTGCTATTCTATCACCAATCTTAGGCACAATCTCAGATATTAAACGTGGTAAGAAGAAGTTCCTCTCTCTTTTTATCGCTTTGGGCGTGATTGGCACCGGTTTATTGGTGTTGGTTGACACGGGTGATTGGTTCATGGCGTCGATGTTTTTTATTGTTGCTCGTGTGGGCAATGGCGCGGCCAATGTTTTTTATGATTCGTTATTGCCGCATGTCGCCAAAGAAGAAGATCAAGATGATATTTCAAGTAAAGGATACGCGCTTGGTTATTTAGGTGGCGGACTGTTACTGGCGATTAATGTGGTGATGTTCCTGATGCTGCCAGGTAATTGGGGTGTGCGGCTGTCTTTTTTGAGTGTGGCGGTGTGGTGGGCTGTCTTTTCGATTCCGATTTTGCGCCGTGTGCCAGAGCCTGAATCGGCTACAAAACGCTTGGCACCTGGCGAACGTTTGATTGTTGTCAGTTTTGCTCGTTTGCGTAAAACCTTTTCCGAGATTCGCGAATACAAAGAGCTGTTCAAATATTTGATCTCCTTTTTGATTTACAATGATGGCATCGGCACAATTATTGGCATCGCTGCGATTTATGGGGCGGAGTTGGGTTTTGGTACGCTAGAGCTCGTTTTGGCTTTGCTGCTGGTGCAGTTTGTGGGCATCCCCTTCAGTATTATTTTTGGTAAATTGCCCGATCCAACCAATAAATGGCGCCCTGTTTTCTTGGCGTTTATTTTATTCAATATTGTCATGCTGCCATTGATGGGGATTGCTGGACGCTATCTTTTGGATCAAAATATTACAGGCATTCCTTCGGCGGCATTTGAGTCTACAGAAACGGCCGTTGGTGAAGGAACCTACCCAGTCGACGACAATGCTCTTGTTTACAATGGCGAATGGCAAACGACAACCATCACAGGTGCAGAACGCGGCACGGATGATGATGCTGTTTATGCCATGTCGGATGATGCTGCCGGACGTACTGATTTTGCCTTCAATGGCCAGAAGTTGACCCTCACTTACCAGACTGGCCCGGCAATGGGCATTTGGGAAGTGTGGATAGATGGGGAGCCTTTGTTAGATGACACTGGCGAACCAATATTGCTGGATGCTTATAACGCCACCGTGCGCTACGATGTGACTGAAGATTTTGTCGCCGCTAATGAAGGCGAACATATTTTTAGCCTCGTCAATACGAGTGTGCAAAATCCTGAAAGCAGCGGTAACAACATGGCTGTGTCTCAGATTATTGTGCAACCACCGCTACGTACCAGCAGTTTGCCTATGATTATTGGTTTATTGTTGGCTTTGCAGGTTGTGGGTTTGTTGTTTGCATTTTTGTTGGGACGGCCGTTGTTCAAAGGCCTCGCCGCGACATTGACCACCAAACGCGCCATCATGATTTCTTTAGTAGCTTACTCAATCATTGCTGTTTGGGGATTTATACTCAATTCGGTCGTGGAATTTTGGTTCTTGGCCTGGATGGTGGCAATTGTGCAAGGCGGCAGTCAAGCATTGAGCCGTAGTTTATACGCATCACTTTCACCGCCTTCGATGAGTGGTGAATTCTTTGGCCTTTTCAGTATTATGTCGAAGTTTGCTTCTTTCGTTTCGCCGATCTTTTTCATCGGCGCGATTGTCATTTTTGGCAGCAGCCGTCCTGGTGTGTTGAGTATCGTCATTTTCTTCCTAATTGGTGGTTACTTGCTGTCACGGGTCAATGTGCCAGAGGGTATTAAGATGGCACGTGAGAAAGAGGCCGAAGTGTTAAAGGCGCGCGATGCGTAGTTAAAAAGCTGTGACACGGAGTTACACGGAGATTTTTGGGGAGAGTTGCTTTGTGAATGTTGAGCCTGGTTTGAAAGAATAAAATTTATTCGTCGGGGGACCATTTTTTGCCGCGTTCTTTTTTTACGCGGCTTTGTTTTTTCTTTTTGGCGATGCGTTTGGCGATAGCGGATTGACTGGGTTTGGTTTTACGTCGTTTTTTGGGGGTTTGGAGGGCATCAGCTAATAAGGATTGGAAGCGCGTTACGGCCGTTTCTCGATTTTTGCGCTGACTGCGGGAATCTTGCACACTAATTTGCAGGATGCCATTTTTATCCAGGCGCGTATTGAGTTTATCCAACAAACGTGCCCGAGTTTCTTCATCTAAATTGGCTGCATTATTTATATCAAATAACAAAGTGGCGCGTGTTGCTGAACGGTTAGCGTGCTGGCCGCCAGGTCCACTGCTAGTCGAAAAGCGAAAGTCTAAATCTGCTAACAAAACAGCGACTTTTTCATTAATTTGAATTAATTTCTCTGTGTCTAAACGCTCTTCATCCATGTCGGTATCATAATTTGTTCAGCCCATGCGTGCAAAGTTGTTAAAGTTTGTGCAATGTTAACTTGCAACACTTTATTGACCACCATTGATCCACCTAGTAAACTTTAATCATGTGGAACCCCCAAAGATATGCACATATTTTTTTTATGGATGGTGTTGGACTCGGCACGCCCGATCCCAACATCAATCCATTCGTAACCGCCAACCTGCCTAATTTGAATACCTTGTTGGGCTGTGACGATTGGTATTTAGCCGACAACTGCCGTATCTCTACTTCCCGTGCCACACGCATTTCCACGGATGCCAATCTAGGTGTAGCCGGCCGTCCCCAAAGCGCGACTGGGCAAGCCGCCATTCTCACTGGGCGCAATGTGCCAAAATTGATTGGCGAACATTATGGCCCAAAACCGAATACGGCCGTTGCTGAACAAATCAAAGCTGGCACCCTTTTTAGTGAAGTCGTCGCTGCAGGGGGCCG
>CAYGMR010000562.1:0-1692 GCA_964350725.1 uncultured Ardenticatenaceae bacterium
CTGTTAGGTGTTTCGGGCTTGAGCAACGACATGCGTGAAGTCGAAATCGCCGCATTGGCTGGCAATGAGCGCTGTCAATTGGCGCTGGACAAGTTTGCTTTCATGGCCAAGAAATATTGCGGCGCTTTTGCCGCGGCTATGGGCGGGCTGGATTGTCTGGTTTTTACGGCTGGCATTGGCGAAAACAGCCCCACGATGCGCCAAATGATTTGTGACGATTTGCAGTTCTTGGGTGTTGAAGTGGATGCTGACAAGAACGAGAAAGCGATTCGCGGTAAATCTGAATCGGTGATTAGTTGTGGAGAAACGGCCGTTCTCGTCATCCCTACCAACGAAGAAAAAATGATTGCATTAGACACTAAAGAAATCGCGAAATTATGAATTCATCAACAGATTACGCAGGCTTGTGCTGGGCGTAGCCGAAGTATGACGCAGATTAAAAATCTGTGAAATCTGTGTAATCTGTTGATTTAAACGACTATGAACCTAGAGATCAACACGATTCTTGAGCAAGCGCACGCTGTTTTTAACCACAAGCCTGCCAAAAAAAATCATACTGGCCCAGTGCATGTAGGCGTGGATTTAGGCACGGCTTATACGGTGTTGGCGGTGTTGGATGCAGAGAAACGGCCGTTGGCGGGGCGTTATCAGTTTGCCCAAATCGTGCGTGATGGTCTGGTCGTCGATTTTATTGGCGCGATTCAATTGCTAAAAAAAATGAAAGCCGAGGTCGAAGCTGACCTCGGCTTTCAATTAGAACATGCCGCCACAACCTATCCACCTGGTGTGCCATTGGCTGAAGTCAAAGCGACCCGAAATGTCCTTTATGGCGCAGGTTTAGAATGCAGTCAATTCGTCGATGAACCTACCGGAGCCAATGCCCTCCTAAATATTTCAGATGGGGCAGTGGTTGATATTGGTGGCGGTACCACCGGCATTGCCATCGTGGAAAATGGTGCGGTTGTTTACACGGCCGATGAAGCCACTGGCGGCACCCATTTTTCACTGGTTGTTGCCGGGGCGATGAACGTCCCCTTTATCGAAGCCGAGAAAATGAAAACGGATCCAACGCAAGCGCGTATGGTGGCTTCGCTGGTGCATCCGGTGATGCAAAAAGTAGGCAGCATTGTGGCACGGCATATTGAACCCTTTAACGTGGAAACCATCTATCTGGTTGGTGGCACGAGTAGTTTGCTAGGTATCGACGAAGTTATCCATGATATGACAGGCATTAAAACAGTTACGCCTGCGCATCCCATGTTGGTGACGCCAATTGGTGTCGCAATGGTGGATCAATGAAAGAGAGACTTATTATTATCGGGGGCGTCGCAGCCGGCATGAGTGCAGCGGCTAAAGCGCGGCGCATGAATCCTGACCTGGAGATTGTGGTTTACGAGAAGTCGGGTTATATCAGTTATGGTGCTTGTGGGTTTCCTTATTTCATCAAAGGTGAGATTGCGCGTATCGAAGATTTGATCGCTCGTACACCCGAACAGATGGCGGAGCAAGGCATTACGGCGTTGGTGCAGCATGAAGTGGTGGCGATAAATCCGGCACAAAAAACTGTGCGTGTATTAAACCATAAAACCGGTGCTGAATTCATTGATCAGTGGGACAAATTGATTGTGGCGGCTGGCGCCAGCGTCACAAGTCCGCCGATCCCCGGTTTTCAACTCCCCGGTGTGTTTACAC
>CAYGMR010000562.1:1760-3563 GCA_964350725.1 uncultured Ardenticatenaceae bacterium
GAAGATGCGCTGGCGATTCGGCAGTGGCTGCTTGAAGAAAAGCCCAAACGCGGCGTAATTGTCGGGGCAGGTTATATTGGTTTGGAAATGGCCGAAGCCCTGCGTGCCCATGACGTGGATGTGACGATTGTCGATATGGCCGACCAGGTTATGCCGTCGTTGGATGCAAATATGGCCGCGTTGGTGCGTGCTGAGTTGGACGCGCATAATGTCCATATTTGTTTGCAACAGCCGGTGCAGTCATTTGTAGGCCCGGCGCAGGTGGAAGATGTCGTGCGACAGGTGACCGCGCACTTCGACAGGCTCAGTAACCACAATTCTGGCAAGCTTCTAAGAGTTCGCGAAGTTGTCACCCAAGATCGCGTCTTGCCGGCCGACATGGTTATTTTTGGTATTGGCAGTCGTCCAAATGTCGCCATTGCTGAAGCGGCCGGTATGCGCATGGGCACGACCGGTGCGATTGCCGTAGATGTGGAACAGCGTACCAGCATTCCTGATATTTGGGCGGCGGGTGCGGTAGCTGAAGTATTCCATCTGCCATTACAAACCCACACGTATATCCCGCTGGCAACGACGGCTAACAAACAGGGGCGTATTGCGGGGGTAAATGCGGCTGGCGGTTTGGTGAGATTTAGCGGGGTGGTGGGAACGGCCGTTGTCAAAGCGTTTGATCTTACCATCGCCCTCACTGGTCTGACCGAAAAATATGCGTTGGCACATGGTCTAGCGGCTGACAGCGTGACCATCGAAGCCGCGTCACGCGCACATTACATGGCGGGCAGCGAACCTATTCACGTCAAACTAGTTTACGAGAAGAACTCGCAGCGCGTTTTGGGCGCACAGATGATTGGTAAAGATGGTGTTGCCAAACGGATTGATGTCGTGGCTGCTGCACTCAAATCAGCCTGGACATTGCGTGACATAGCCAATCTCGACTTGGCGTATGCACCCCCATTTGCACCGGTCTGGGATCCGTTGTTGGTCGCGGCAAATGTTGCTATCAGCAAGGCAAATAAAAATTAACCACAAAGGACACAAAGAGGACGAAGTTCCCATTACAAGTCTGTGGTGAAAAAGTGATCACACATGCTTAGAGCCTCCCCGAAACCATTCGCTACGAAAGTGCCAGGTACCATTGACCTGGAAATTTCTGATCCAGTAATGATGTTGAATGAAGTCGCCAAACGGTATGAGTCGGCTGAACGTGTGCTGATGGAGTATGTGGATAACGCGCTGGATGATGCTGAACAACTGTATCGCGAAAACGGAGATGCTTATCCATATCAAATTCGCATAGACATCGAGGTAGACCGTAAAAGCCGCTCAATAATGGTGCAAGATAATTGTCGTGGGATGACACGCGACACCTTGGAACGGGTGGTGCGCAATGTGGGTGAATCGAAAAAACGCGGACAGACTTGGGTAAACGGCCGTTTTGGTTTTGGCGTGCATGCTTTTCGTGCGATTGCTAAAATGGTTCGCTTTCAGACCAAACATGCGCTTAGTTCCTATCACTTCTTGAGCATACAACGCGACCAACATCGCGGCATTAAAGAAGCCAAACGTCGGGATGCCCCGTTTCCCACGAACAATGGTACCGGCTGCATTGTGACGTTGGTCGAAATTGATCCTGAGTGGTTCCATTCTGTAACCGTGGCAAGCATCCAAAATGAAATCGAACGCCACTTCGAGCGGATTATTTCACGCCCAGATTTACGCATTACCGTTTGCGAGGATCATGCAGAACCCCACCAATGTTTTGCCTTTGATTACGCCAAAATTGATGGTGTTGAAATTCAACAC
>CAYGMR010000563.1:0-268 GCA_964350725.1 uncultured Ardenticatenaceae bacterium
ACGGCCGTAAACATCAAAATTGATACCGGAATCACACGGCTAACAAAACGCACCAACCGTAGAATCGCCTGCATTTGGGCACGTTCATTGACGTGTGGAAAAGGTTTGTCAGGGACGGGCAGTTGTAAAAAGTTGCAAAGTGGCTCCCAACCATCTTTGACATTAAAAACAAGCAGTTTGTCGACAGGCACAATCCGCTGCACATCTGCGTTGTGCTGCCTAAAAAGCTTAATCGCATAGGTTCGATCATCAAACGGATCTGGAAAAA
>CAYGMR010000563.1:278-3547 GCA_964350725.1 uncultured Ardenticatenaceae bacterium
GGCTTGGCCCATTTCAAAACCTTCCCAAATCGTTTTGCGTGTCATTCTTAGAAATGGGCCAAGCCTGGGCAGCCATTCCATCCAGTGAGGTAGGGTGCTCATTTGGTAGATCGACTCGGCAACACTTGCATACCATCGCTCTGCATCACGCACCGAGAGCAGTATCTTGGCATCAGGGTAGGCAGCCATCAGTTCCTTGTAATAAAGGCTGACTGGAAAATCAACGCCGGCTTGATAGGGGTCTAGAATTTTGTCCCAAGACGGCCGTTGGCCATCAGCGATTTTTTCCCAAAAAGCAGCGTGGTTGTCGAAAATGACGTTGTGCATGTGGTAGCAGGGATCAAAGCCAAGTTCTTCAAGCGCATATTTGATTGATAGGGTTCCAGTGCGGCCGAAACCGGCGCCAATAACTTTCATTTTAATGTTTCAAAAATAGTGCAGTCTGGATAATTAAACGAAAAACCGTACCAGTGTGAAAACCGCTGCATCGATGTATTGTGTGCATAGGCATGGGTTGACATAAATTTTTTAGTTAGTGTGTACTTACAAAAAGGATAGCAGAGTTTTGACTGTAAGTCAAAACTTGCTCATACCTAAATTAAATGAGGCTGGTGATATGCGCGCGGTGGGGGTGTTGTGTAAATAGGGCAGCAAAACGGCGTAGATGATAGATAGAATCAATATTGAATGCGGCCCGCTTCGAGAGTGAGCACCCGTTGGGCGCAGCGTGCGACCAAGGCCATGTCATGGGTCACCAACAAAATCCCTTTACCTTGTGCTTGCCACTGCTCCCAGATGCCTGACAGCACCATCTTCGCGCCATAATCCAGACCGCGAGTCGGTTCATCCAGCAAAATGAGGTCTGGTTCTGTGATTGTTACCGCCCCGAATGCTACACGCTGCCGCTGTCCCACAGATAAATCACGCGGGTAGCTGGATCGCACATCTTCGAGACCCAACTGTGCCAACAGTTTGTTTGCGGCCACTGTATCTACTGCCATGCCATGATTTTGGAGTGTGATGGCTAATTCTGCGGCGACACTGTCGGCGAATAACAAATCATCGGGATTTTGGGGCAGGTAGGCGGCTTCGCGGCATATATCGGCAATGCTGCGTTTGTGGGTGGAACGGCCGTTAATTCGAACCTCTCCTGATTGCGCACTCAACAAACCCACTACACAGCGCAGCAGCGTGCTTTTACCTGCACCATTACTGCCAACGAGAGCCACCAATTCTCCAGGATTGACCTTTAGAGATACGTCTTGCAAAATAACTGTTTTGTCGTAGGCAAAGGACAAATCTTCTACAGCCAATATCGCCTTTTGTGATGTTATTTCTACCAAGGCTTGATTGTCAAGGGGGCTTGGCGTTTTTGTTTGTGTTGGCGTATAAGGCAAATATTGCATTGCTTCCTGAGGGGGTGCATCACAGGTGATACGGCCGTTTTCCAAATACACAACCCGGTTGACATAAGGCAAAATACGTTCGAGACGATGTTCAGCCAATACAATCGTATAACCATGGGTTTGATTGAGATCCACGAGGACTTTCAGCAAATCGGCGGCAGCTTGCAGATCGAGTTGGCTGGTGGGTTCATCCAATACGAGCAGCGACGGCCGTAACACCAGCGCACAAGCGAGCGCCACTTTTTGGCGTTCACCACCGGATAGGGTACGCAACGGCCGTTGGCGCAAATGCTCCAAATCCAGAAGCGCGATAATCGCATCGACACGCGCCTGCATGAGCTGCCTGACAGCCGCCTGCTCAGATTTGCTTTCTCGACGACGTTTTTTTTGGAATTCCGGGCTATTTTCCAGACTGAAAGCGATTTCTGGTTCCACACGATCTAACACCGCTTGGGCTTCAGGATTTTGGAAAACAAAGCCTACATGCGGGCTCATGCGCTGCGGCCCCACATCAATCACAGCAAGGTTATTCACAGATACGCTGCCCTGAATGCTGCCCCCGCTGAGATGGGGGATCAGACCGTTGAGGCAGCGCAGTAATGTGCTTTTGCCCGAACCAGATTCTCCGGCAAGCAAAACAAATTCACCGCGTGAGATGTGGAGCGAAACGGCATCTAACGCGGGCTGCGTGTGCTGGGGATAGGTATATGTGAGGTTAGTGATGTTGATCATGAGGGAGAATGCCAGGCAGAGCCAATAAAGCCAATGCCGCACCAATGATCATATCAAACGGCGGCAGATTTATTTGTGGATAGGGTGAGTAGTATAAGCTGCTTTCATCAACAAATGGCAGCGGCAAGAACAGTAGGAGTAGGGGAAGTACGGCCGTTGCACTGACCAAAAATTCTTGCCAGCCCCAACGACGACTTTTATATGGGCGCAAGGGTGCATTATTGCCCAACACCCATACCAGAATCAAGAGCATGATGATGCCGCACCCCAACAAAATCCAACCCAGCGTTCCCAACCAAAAACTCAACAACCAACCGGCGAAGGCTGTGCCCAGTCCCAGCAGCAGCAAAAGTTGCACCAACAATGGCTGGTTGGCTTGCGTCGTTGCGCCGTAGCCACGCGCCACCATCGCCTCAGCCAAAGACAATGCACGTTCCATGCCGCCAACGAGGAGGGGGATTAATATCGGCCGCCAGTCGCGCCAGCCCTGAATGGTGTGGCCGCGAATCGCCTGGGCATCCCGAATCTTTTGCCAATGGCGGCGGGTTTCAGGCACGTAAGTTAATGCAATTAAAACGATCAGGCCCAGATTATGAAATGCACGGGGTGTTAAATGTATCAAATCACTGACAGGCACAATATTGTTAAACGCGATAAAGATTACCAGCAGCGTGAATAACATCAAACCGTTCACGAAGCCATAAACGGCCGCTTCTAATGTGATTACACCGCCCACAAGCGGCCAACTTGAGGGGAATTGAAATAACACCGTTTGCCCAATATGCACAAACAACATGTTAAATAGGGTTGAAAAAGTGAGAATCACCAGCAAAATGCGCAGCAAGGGCAGCTTGAAAGCGATATCGCTCTGCTGCCAACGTAAACTAACCAGCCGTGCCGCCAATAGAATGATCAAGAGGTAGAGCGGATTGCGGGTTAACATCGTCAATAACGCAGCCGCCAACGTCCATATGACCCAGGCACGGGCATCTAGGCTGTGTTGAGTGACGTTATCCGTAGCTGATGTCATCATAAATTAGGTCGTACCCTGATTGCAAATTGCGAAAAGACCCCTCTGTAAATCGAGCATCCCTGCTCGATGCCCGAACAAGGATGTTCGGGCTACGGTTT
>CAYGMR010000564.1:0-3535 GCA_964350725.1 uncultured Ardenticatenaceae bacterium
AACAACGAATAATGGAAGGAACGAATATAGACAAATAAGAGAAGAAAATTCGTTCCTTCCTAAATCAGTTGTAGTCATCTAAACAACAACGAATAATGGAAGTAACGAATTTAGATAAAAAGAGAAGAAAATTCGTTCCTTCCCAAATTAGTTGTAGTCACCCGAAACAAAAACAGTATGTCAAAAACAACTCGCCTCTGGCAAATCACACTCCTCGTCACACTCCTGTTGGTTTTAGCGACCATCGGGCTGGCTGTGCAAGCCCAAAACCAGCCGGTCATTGGTGTGGATGCGCAAGTCAACGGCCGTTTCTATTTACGTGATGCGCCCTTTGGTGGTGCGCAGATCGTGAATGTGCTGCGCAGCGGCACGGCCGTTACGATCATAGACGCAACCGAACAAGGTAAGAGCACCTGGTATCAAATCGAAATTGGAGCACAAACGGGATGGCTGCCAGCAACGGCCGTAACAGTAGCAGAATGACAACACCAAACCTGGTTGATCCTAACCCAGTTAAACCGCAAGCGCGGCTTGAATTTATCGACATCATCCGTGGCTTCGCGCTGTTGGGCGTGCTGCTCGCCAATATGTCCTCGTTTAGCGGCTACAGCGGCAATCCGGACAACTACGCCGACCTCCTCGACAAAGCGATCGTGATCGGCATCCAATTCTTTGTGCGTGCCAAATTCTATTCCTTATTTTCCTTTCTTTTTGGTTGGGGGATGGCAACACAAATGCTGCGTGCGCATGCCAAAGGCTATCGTTTTACGCCCGTATTTGTGCGCCGCATGGCGATCTTGCTGATTTTTGGCATGATCCATGGCATGTTGATCTGGTCAGGCGATATTCTGACCCTTTATGCCATCTTGGGACTTGCCTTACTACTTTTCCGTAAACGATCTGAACGTGCCCTGCTGTTAACGGCCGTTTGCTTTTTACTATTTACGATTTTGCTTACCGTGCCTGGCCCCATGATGGAAGCCTTCCGTGCATGGTATGACAGCATCACAGATTTCATGCGGTGGGGAAATCTGCCCGACAGCATCTATGCCACTGGCACCTATCTCGAAATCGTGCCCAAAACCATACAAGATTATTGGACAGCGCAATCCTGGTTTATTTATTATGTCGGCAGCGTTTTCTCCATGTTTTTGCTGGGTCTGTATGTGGGCAAACGTCAAATCTTCGAGAATGTTACAGAGCATCTGCCCTTATTGCGACGTACGCTGTTTATCGGCCTGATTGTGGGTGTCATATTTAATTTTATTTTTGTGTGGGACACGCTGAATCCTGCTTGGGTTGATCCGCGTTATAGTCGCTTTGTCGGCGTTGGATCGCGCACAATTGGCGCACCCGCACTCATGCTCTTTTATGTCTGTGGGCTTACTTTGCTCATGCGGCGTGCTGTGTGGATGCAGCGGCTGCGGCCGTTGGGCAATGTCGGTCGTATGGCCTTGAGCAATTACCTGTTGCAATCGGTTGTTTGTGTATTAATTTTTTATGGCTATGGTCTGGGTTTATATGGGCAAACTGACCCCACATTTGGCTTGATTGTAACATTTTTGCTGTTTGCCGCCCAAATTCGGTTCAGCGGCTGGCATCTCACCAATCACCAATATGGCCACATGGAATGGCTCTGGCGCACGCTCACTTACGGCCGTCGGCAACCCTGGCGCAAAGGCGAAACAGCCGATACTATGCGTCCAAATCGTTTATTTGCAGCTATCGGTCGTATTAATCCGCTAATCACATTAGGTGTGGTTTGGGTCATTTTAGTTGTGTGGGCTGGCAGTTTATTCATGTGGTATCGTGACCTAAATGCTGGGCGTGGCCTTGCATTTCAATTAGCTGCCCAACCAACTGCCACACCGGCATCGACAGCAGCAGCGGATATGGTTGAGGAAACGGCCGTTGTTCAAGCCATCGCCACGCCCCAAGTTGCCAGCGTTGCCTATAATCCGGGTTCCATTGCCCAAAGCGGCGATATGCCCGCCCTCGCCGCATCTTTTGATGCCCAACAAGCCCAAGAGCAGATTGAGACTTTAAGTGGTGCACCGTTTAACGGCCGTCGTGCTGGTTCAGCGGGTGGTTTGGCGGCTGGCGACTACCTCGCCGAGCAGTTTGCTGAGCTGGGCTTGCAGCCAGCCGGTGAAGATGGCACGTTCTTCCAATCGTTCCCAATCAGCTACACCAACCTGGCTGAAATACCTCGATTTGTTGTTACATTGGCCGATGGCAGCCGCGATGAAAGCTATGCATTGTACCAAGATTTTTCTCCTGTCATCCGCGATTTCGTGGGCGACGGCCGTGGCTCCGGGGATGTCGTCTGGATGGACAAATGTACGCACGACGATTTTGGTTTGCTCGACGCCCACAATAAAATCGTTCTCTGCCAACCCGAACCGCGTTTTGACACCTATTTGCAAGCCGGACGCAACGCTGTGGAGCATGGCGCTGAGGGTCTATTGTTGGTCACAGACCCTGCCCAACGACCGCCGGATATGGGCGACAACTACACCCATCCCTGGATTCCCGAACCGATTCCCGCGCTGCGTGTTTACCCCCAACTTGTCGATGATCTATTTCTCGATAGTGGCATAACTTACAGTGAGACACTACTGCTGGAAGCGCCAATGCCACTCGAAACCCAGGTTGAAATGGATGTGGAAACGCTGGGTTATGATGTTTGCCCGCTGGTGGCAGAGGCTGATGGCTGCACAGGGCGTAATGTATTGGCAGTGCTGCCGGGGCGGGACCCCGATTTTGCAGATGAAATCATCGTCATCAGTGCCCATTACGATCATTTGGGCAATGCGCCTGACGCAGCTGCCGAGCCGACCGTGTGGGCGGGGGCCAATGATGATGCCTCAGGAACGGCCGTTCTGCTTGAAATCGCGCGGAACTGGCAAGAGCAAGGTTATGTGCCGCGCCGTACCGTCTTATTTGCCGCCTGGGATGCCGAAGAGTTAGGACTGCTGGGCTCGATCCATTATGTCCAAAATCCGCAATATCCGCATAAAAACATCGTCGCTGTATTGCAGTTGGATATGGTTGGCGCGGGTGGTGATATTTTGTATATCGATGGCAGCGATAGGTTAGCCGCCGATGTGCAAGCGGTTGGTGAGCAGCTGGAAATCCCCATGGAACATATCAATCTGGGGCGGAGTGATCATGTGCCTTTTATCAATAGTGGCGTGGACGCTGCGCTGCTCATCTGGCTCGATGAAAATGGCAACACGCCCGACCATTACCACCGCCCAGCTGATACGCCAGATGTGATTGATTTAGATAAGTTGGAGGCAGTGGGTGAGTTGACCGCCACAACAGTTTTGAACTTAGCTGAAAGCGAACCTGCCATTTTGACATTATTGGCACAGCGCGCAACGGCCGTTACCGAGAATGATCTAACTGCTTTTCTGGCGACATCAAATGAGAGTGAAACGGCCGTTGACACCCACTGGATTAATGATCTTCAAGCCAACAACCCGCTCACCGGCAAGCTTACGAGCGATAATTTGCAACTGAATGGGGACAC
>CAYGMR010000565.1:0-3516 GCA_964350725.1 uncultured Ardenticatenaceae bacterium
CTTGAGACCCATCCGCCCGCCGTCGGCCATGAGCAGGCGGGTGCGTGGATAGGGGATGAACGTGTAACTAGCGTGATTCGTTTGCATGCAAACACCTGCTTTCGTCCAGGGTGGGTTCACCGAAATAGTGCTGGACGATTTTCACAGCGCTGCCTATTCCATCTTCAGCACGAATGGCTGCGCCGTATGCTTGGGCACGTTGCCGCATGCCTAGGTCTGTAACGGCCGTTTTGATTGCACCGGCTAAGCGTTCGGCAGTCAGCTTTTTGTGCGGGATTGGATCCGGCCCCAGCCCCAGCGCTTGGATGCGTGCCCCCCAAAAGGGTTGATCCAGAACAAAGGGCACAATTATAGTCGGCACGCCCGCCCGGACTCCTTCGGCCGTTGTGCCTGCACCGCCATGATGTACAACGGCCGTCATGCGCGGAAACAACCAACTGTGGGGTGCAGCGTCCAACACAAACACATTGCCCGGCACCAAATCGGCGTGCAAACCACCCCAGCCTGTGAGCAGTAACCCCCGTTGGCCGCTTTGAGCCACTGCTTCCAGGATAAGATGGGCAAGCTGCTGCGGGTTACGACCAGCCATGCTGCCAAAGCCGATGTAGACAGGCGGCTCGCCAGCTGCCAAAAACGCTTGCAGTTCAGGTGAAGGCCGCCACGCTGCCTCAGTATCCAGAAAGAAGTAGCCGGTGACATGCACACTTTCTGGCCAATCTGCCGGATGCGGGATGATGCTGGGGCTGTAGGCGCTCAGCATGGGCGTTGATCTTAGAGTCTGGTAGAAACTGGCGGCAGTATAAGCTGGCAACCCCAAGCTTTTTCTGAATCTGTTGACGAACGGACGATACCATAACCAGATCACCTGGAGCATCGCCAGGCCGGAGGCGTAGTTATGTAGGCCGCCTAAATCCTTTTGGATAGGCCAGGAGGGCGCAGGAAATGCACTCGTCGAGATCAGGGGGGTTGGTTCAATATTGATAATCGGGATGCCCCGCGCTTCGGCGATGGATTTTCCGAAAGCATTAAAAATGCCCAGACAAATGATCGCATCTGCATCATCGCAGGCTGTGTAAGCGTCTGCAGCCATTGCCATAATCACTGGGCCAATCATCGTTCTGACGGCACGAATGGACTTGAGCGGATTCGCCCCGCCTTTCTCCATGAATTCGCGCCCGGTATC
This sequence comes from uncultured Ardenticatenaceae bacterium, assembly GCA_964350725.1. GTDB lineage: Bacteria > Chloroflexota > Anaerolineae > Promineifilales > Promineifilaceae > JAACFF01. Next base: position 1,184 of record CAYGMR010000565.1, read on the forward strand.
GCTGGCCATGATCTGCTGCACATTTCCGCGCAATGGATAAAGATCCACACCATGCTGCTGGATGAAGGGAGCAAAATCTTCGGTAACCGCCATGCGCACATGGTACCCAGCCTGCTGCAAACCGCGGCTCAAAGCCAAACAAGGTTGAATATCCCCACGTGAACCAGCTGCAAACACAGTAATCTTCATCTTGTTCCTTTTTGATTTTAAAAATCAATTGGTTGCAGAGATGAGAGGGCTTTTTTCTAGCTCCTCTCCGACATTGCTGCCGCTCACTTCTGGCATAAGTACCCCAGTAACCCCCTCCCCGAATTGGAACATTTTGCGGCGGTTCACCCAAACCACGACGATGGCAGTAATGACAAATAGGAGAATATCCCAGGGTTGGGCATCAGGAAAGGCGGGGTTCATCATTTGAAAGTGAAACAAGGCAGCGATCAACAGGCTGCCCCTGGAAGCGTTGAACAAAGGCGTCATGATGATGGACATGGCTACGATGCCCACAAAGAAAGGCCCAAAATCCCAACCGCTTTGCACCGTCCCGCTGCCTAGGAATGAAGGGATGTGCCAAACACCCCAAATGCATCCCAGGATTAAGCCAGACCAGAACGGGGCGAACTTGCGCTGCAACAAGGGCAGGGCAACACCGCGCCAACCGAACTCCTCAATGGGACCAATAAACAAGGCGATCCCCATCGCCGGAAACAGTTTGTACCAGGGAGTGAAGGGAAATGGGTCATTGATCGTTCCCTTCATTGCCGCCCCGGCGTAAACGATCAGAGGGATGCCCACTATCAAGAACAGCCACCATAGAACCGGGGCACGCCATAAAGTCAGGCGCTGGAAAAAACTTCTCAGGCCCTTGAGCCCGTAATGTCGCCAGACCAGGAATACGCCAGCAATCCCGGGGGAATAGACGAGCAAGATGAACACGGGATTGGTCATACTGAGCTCGCCGAAAACAGCGACGATTTGATCGTAAAACATAAAGAGCAGCGCTGCTATTCCCCAGGTCAGGCCAAAGGTGAGCGCCAGGAATGAAAAAAGGGTTTTGGTTTTCATTGTGATTTCTCCTGTTGGATCAGATCGGATGTTTGTATCTGATGTTTTTAACGTACAGGAAGCATAAAAGAAAATCTTCCTGGTCACACTGGCGAACTGGGGGGATTTAGGCCTGGTCAAGGGATGAGACTTGACCCTGGTCAGATGAATGGGTATAGATGCTATTTTTCACCTCATTGTGGGCAATCTCTTTTGTCAACAAGGTAACAAGTGCTGCCACATAGACGAATGAATCCGCCAAAATTTCCAGGCTGTGGGCGATGCGCATGGGCAGGGGATACCAATAGGCTTGTAACATGTATAATCCGCCGACCAGGATGAACATAACGGTTCCTAATGTGAAGAATAAATGGCGCCGCGATTTTTGCCAAAAGATTAGCATTGGCAAACAAGCCAGCAAGAATATCAAGCTGCGCAGCAACAGGACGGGAATAATCTCGCCCCATTCTGGCGCTGTGAGTCCGGCGAACTGCTGTTCATAGTAGGTCATCACAAATGGTTGAACCACCCAACCAAACAGCACATAAGTTACTGGAAAAGCGAGCCAGGCGAGCAAGAGACGCCAACTCCATTGTGTGAAATGAAATTGATTGATGAACCCGCTGATCCTTGTTTTAACGGCCGTATCCTTTGCGACAGAAGGAAACAGCCAGGCCACTAAGGCACTGCACAAAACGACGGCGACAAGCTGCACGACAAGTGTGAAAGGGGTTGCTCCGTTATATGTCGTAAAAAGAGCGGCTTCCAGATAGGTGTTCAAGCTAAAAACCAACCAAGAAAACCAACTCAGGATCAGGAAGCGGGTAAGAAAACTGCCGGTCAAATTGCGCGAGACAACAGCTAACGTGCCTGCAAATATGACGCTCATTACCCATTGATATTGCATGAGCGTCGTGGCATCAGCGCCAGCGGGCATTGGCGGCACAGGCAAGCCCATGAACCCGGCGAGCAAACTGCCCAGGACGATGCCGACATAAAAGCCTAACGAGGCTAACACGATCTTGATCAGAAAAAGAACTGCTTTTTTAATTGTCATCTTATGCTCCTTCATTGCGGATATAATCATCCACATTCACATTGTAGGTACTATTCTTCATCTCTCTCCATCCAAATCGCTGCCCGGCAGCAGCTAATAAATTCCTGAAGAGGTGAAATTACCCGCGCCCTTCAGATAGCTGTCAAAAAATTCAAGGCAAACCTTATTGATTATTTTTAGGCTGTAACGGGCAGCGGTGGGTGATTTCTGCTGGTTTAAAACGCGCGTCAAGATG
>CAYGMR010000566.1:0-3501 GCA_964350725.1 uncultured Ardenticatenaceae bacterium
GCCTTAGGCTTGCCAAGGCCAGACTGGTCAGGGAAGAGGGGATATTACACAAACAACCCATAAACCAGGGCGACCACCAATCCAAAAACCAAGTGCCCGATCAGGCCGCCCATGAAGGCCATCATGCCGCCATTATTCGTCATATAAACGCCGGGCGCGTTGACCGTACCCGCCTTGACCCCCGCGTGCATCATGGACATACCACCCATCATCGCGCCTGAAACGAGCCAATGGCCAGCCCCGAATATAAGCCCCCACAACGGATCCACGCTGCCGATGCCAACATTCCACAGCAGCGCATAAACAATGGCAAAAACGATGCCCATCATGAGGTGCATGACCATCCCTACCGTGCGATTGCCTTCCGCGCTGAACATAGAACCTAACATGCCTACGATGTCCATTTTGGGCATCCCCATTTTGGGAGCCATGACCATGACCATCGTCATGACGATGGTGCCTACGATACCTGCTATGATTGCGCCTAAAATATTCATTTTTGTCTCCTTATGTTATATCAACCAAAAAAATGGTTAACCTGTAAAAAAATTATTTGATGGTTGTAGTGTAAGCCAGAACGGATGGTGGAACGGAAACCATTCAGTGACGGAACGGTTACGATTACTGCTGAATTAATGTGGCAACTAATCCTGTCCAGTCAGGTCAAACAGACGTTCTTTGAGGATGAGGTCACGGCCGTTCCACAAGGCCAGAGCAAAACAGAGAAACTGGTGGCGATCGCTGATGCCGGCCAGTCCATCTTCATTCCAGCGATAGGCGCGACTGCGGGCTTGGTCATGGGGGAAATAATCCCAGGCTTCACCATGCTCGCTGTAATCTTCGCGTACCGTGCCCCAGGCGCGTTCAGCCAACTTCCTTCAAATATTCGCGGATCATGAGAGCGGCCGTAACCCCCTCGCCAGCAGCCGCAGCTGCCTGTTTGGTTGAATCGGCGCGCACATCACCGGCGATAAAAAGGCCCGGTTGTGAAGTCATCAATGTCTTGTCGGTAACCACAAAGCCCCACTTATTCGTCTCGGCTAATTCTTGCACTAGCTGACTGTTTGGTGTGAGACCGATAAAGACAAAAACGCCATCATATTGCCATTCTTTCACTTCACCGGTTGCCTGGTCTTCTACCACAACAGCTTCCAACCCATGCTTGCCTTTGAACGCCTTGACAGCATGATTGACTGTCACTGTCATGTTGCTTTTCCGGGCTACTTGTTCTTGTAAGATATGGCTGGCTTTCACTTGCGGTAAAAACTCGACAATATCTACCTGACTGGCGAATTTGGTGAGGAACAGTCCTTCTTCAAAGCCGCTGTTGCCACCCCCAATGACCAGCACCTTCTTTCCTTTATAGAAAGCGCCATCACAGGTGGCGCAAAAGTGAATGTTTAGACCTAGAAGTTCTTCTTCGCCGGGTACATTCAGGCGGCGATAACGTGCACCTGTTGTCAGGAGAACTGCCTTGGCATCGTATTCCTGACCGTCGGCAGTGGTGACGCACCAATAAGGATCGTAGCGGGTTAGACTGGTGACCTCCTGTGCCTGCAAAATTTCGGTATCAAACCGGCGCGCCTGGCGAGTCAGCCGTTCGGCAAATTCAGCACCGCTTATGCCTTCGTCAAAACCGGGAAAATTTTCCAGGACATTGGTGATGCCGGTTTGACCACCCATGCCCGCTTTCTCAATGACCAGGGTTTCGATCCCTTCACGAGCCATGTAAAGGGCGGCTGTCAACCCGGCTGGACCACCGCCAATGACGATAGCATCATAAAAAGAGCGCTGGGCTTTGGTTTGTAAGCCCAGTTTGGCAGCCAGAGCCGCATTACTTGGCTCCACTAAAATGTCGCCATCGGGAAAAACAATGGTGGGGATGATGCGCATTCCGTTGTTAATTTGCTTCACGTAGGCCATTGCTTTTGAGTCTTGCTCAATGTCTACATTTACGTAAGCAATTCTCTGTTCGCCCAGAAAGCGCTTGGCTCGGTGGCAATCTGGGCACCAGGTTGTGCTGTAGACGATAATTGAGTGATTGTTTTGATCTTTCATAGGTTAATTTGCTCCATTATTGATTGTGGGTACTGTTTGACTATGATAAGGGGAAAACGGCCGTGTCATTGAAACCATTCCGTTACGAAATAGTGACGATACGGTATCCAGCCCCTGCATAAAAAGTTGAAACCAGTATAATTAGCAGGAAAATGGGGTTGCACTGATCAAGATGATGGATTGATATTCAAGAGGAAATTTATGCAACAAGCAGCAGCTCAACTGGAGTCGAATTGGGAACACACAAGAGCCTTGGCAGCCATTCATGAAGCTGGCCGGGAAATTGCTGCTTCGCTGGATTTAAACCGTACCTTTCGACTGGTGATGCAAAAAGCGGCCGAAACCCTGCCTATGAATGCCGGGGTGTTGTTTATCCAGGATGAAGCTGCGCAGCTATATCGTGTGGCCGTTAGCCACAATTTGCCGCCAGAGCAGGTGGAGACCATTACTTTTGCTTTTAATGAAGGCGTGCCGGGATGGGTTGTGCGACACCATCACCATCTGATCATTGATGATACACGCACCGATGCCCGGGTTCACCCTACTGTGGTTGCTGCTGGCGTGCTTTCTCTGTTGGCCGTGCCGCTGGAGAGTCGTGGTCGAGTGGTCGGTGTACTTAACCTGTTTTGCCAAAGCGATACCCATGCCTTTGATGCCGAAGCTTTGCAGCTGGCTCAGGTTTTTGCTGACCAAGCGGCCGTTTTTCTGGAAAATGCGCGTCTGGTGGGAGAGCTGCGTCAATGGGCAGCCGGCTTGGAACAGCGTGTCGCCGAACGGACACGCCAGATCGAAGAAAAACAAGCGCAAATCATTCGTGCTGAAAAGCTGGCAGCTGTCGGGCGACTGGCCGCTTCGGTTGCTCATGAGATTAACAACCCGCTGCAAGCCATTGCCCTCCATTTGCAGTTATTGGCCGAAGAATCCCTATCATCAGATGGGCAGAGCCAATTGGAGGTCGTTCAGCAGGAGTTCAACCGCATTGCTGATATTGTAGAACGCTTGCTTGATTTTCAACGGCCACAGGATGGACAGCAGCAGATGGTTAATGTATTAGCTGTGCTGAGGTATGTCGTGGCGCTGGCTGAGAAGCAGTTGCAGCGAGCGGACGTGACGTTGGCGCAGCAGATCCCTGCAGATCTGCCGTCGATTTGGGCGGTTGAGAACCAGCTAAAGCAGGTGTTTCTCAACCTAATCCTAAATGCCGCCGAGGCGATGCCGACTGGCGGGACGTTGACTATTGTGGCCTGCCAGGAGAATAACGAGATTCATATTGAATTTGCCGATACGGGACTCGGATTGCCGCCAGAAGTGCAGACGCATATGTTTGAGCCGTTTTATACAACCAAGGCTGACGGTTCAGGTTTAGGATTGGCAGTGAGCCATGAGATTATTGCCAATCATGGCGGCACGATGACGGTACACAGTACGCCAGGAGAGGGAGCG
>CAYGMR010000567.1:0-3477 GCA_964350725.1 uncultured Ardenticatenaceae bacterium
ATCATCGGGTCGTAAACGGCCGTCGTTAATCGCATCACACAATGCCATCGGGATCGAAGCTGCCGATGTGTTACCGGCTCGTTCCATATTCAAATAAAATTTGTCCATGGGTACTTTTAATCTTTTAGCCACATTTTGAATGATGCGCTCATTGGCTTGATGCGGCACAAACAAAGCTACATCATCAATGGTTAAATCCGCCTTTTTGAGTACACTAAGAATGGATTGATACAATACTCTGGTTGCAAAACGAAACACTTGACGGCCGTCCATTGCAATTGTGTTGTGTTTATGTCCATTGCCCAAATATTCTGGCCCTAAAGTTGGCACCGGATTATGATAAACAGCAGGCAGACGCAACAAATCTCCGCCCGACCCATCCGACCGCAGCTCAGAAGCCATCACACCGCCAGGAATAGAGGAGCCGCGCAACACAACAGCGCCCGCCCCATCACCAAACAGTATGCAAGTGCCCCTATCCTCCCAATCCAAGACGCGTGACATTGTCTCTGAGCCGATCACAACAGCATTGCGAATTGATCCCGTCGCAATCGCCTGCGAAGCCATATTGAGCGCATAAACAAACCCTGAACAGGCGGCGCTCAAATCAAACGCTCCCGCACGGTTAGCACCTAAATAATCTTGTACACGGCTAGCAGTGGAGGGAAAAACATATTCAGGTGTTGAGGTAGCAACGATAACCATGTCTAATTGTGAGGGATGTAAACCAGCAACGACTAACGCACGTGCAGCAGCTTCAAATGCCAGCGTTGCCGTCGTCTCACCTTCCCCAGCGATACGTCGTTCCCGTATGCCCGTGCGGGCATAAATCCAATCGTCTGATGTGTCAACAATAGCAGCAATGTCATTGTTGGTTAATATTTTGTCGGGCCAAAAACTACCCCAACCTACAATATGTGCATATTTCATAAAGATAATCCGCATCCAGCGTATACAACCACCCTGGAAAATATCTCGTAAAGAGGAGTAAATATTAAAAAGCTCTATTTGCAGCCGTGTTCGTTTGTTACCTTCGTGCTTTTCACAGGCAAAGGACGCCCCATTAGGCGTCCCGTGTAAGTAAACACAAGCAGGATACATCCGTTGCGGTTTTATTGGCTATTCATAGGGGATGTTTCATATGGTAATTTAATTTCTTCATGACCATCAATGATTTTTTTTGCAAACAATGCCAGCATGTTGGAAAATGTAACAAGATGAATGATCAAAAATCGCGCAAACAACAAAATATGCTCTTGATTGGCCTCAGCGGATGTCTTGTTGTGTTGCTATGCATCATGTGTACAGGTATGCTGGCGGTAGGCGGCCTTTTTTATTGGAATCAGATCAACACCGACGGCGTTGTAGAGGGGGCCTTAGATGGTTCGGCAGAAGGTTGGTTGCATACGGCCGTTCCCACATTACAACCCACCCCCACGCTCATCAGTGGGCTCAGCACACTGCCAGCCAGCACACCAGACGCCAGCAGTACAGAAATCGCAACGGTAGTTGTTCCAACTTTATCCATTCCAACAGCGACACCCGCAATTTTAGCGACGCCAACGCCAGCACCGCTAGCGATAAATCCACCGACTGAAATCGAACACCAATTTATCGCACCAGATGCCTATCAAGATATTGCCACGCTCTATCTTGCCGAATATCCACCTTATGATTATTTTGAAACGGCCGTTCACCTGGGCAAATTCGATCTAGGCGCACGCTCTTTTGCGCGTCAACCCTACTCACAAGGAGATGTACAATCGTTTCAAACCGAAACTGGCACAATTGAAGCCTCGCTGATTGTCGTGACCGACCATGTTTATTTTTGGGTTGAGAATGGTCTGGACTTAGACGAAACGGCCGTACAAACCGCCGCCACACGTTTAGAAGAAGAATTCTATCCCCAACTTGCTTACCTGTTTGAACATGAATGGCAGCCTGGCATAGATGGCGATCCCCATTTTTCTGTCTTGCATCTCAATGGAACCGGTAATGATTATGAGTTGGGTTACTTTTTCAGACAAGATGAATATCCGCAAACCTTATTCAGCGAATCCAATGAGCAAGAAATAGTATATTTGAATATGGATCAGCTGAAACTCGGCGACGATTTATATTACGGCACACTTGTGCATGAAATCCAACATCTCTTCCAATGGCATCTCGACAAAAACGAGGCAACCTGGCTCAACGAAGGGCTCTCCCAATTGGCTGAATTATATGTCGGCTTAGACACCGCTTGGGCCGATGCCTATCTGCAACAGCCCACAACACGACTAAACAGTTGGGAATATGATGAAGAAAAGATAGATGCCCATTACAGTGCCAGTTATCTCTTTACCGTTTATCTGTGGGAACAGTTAGGCGATACGGCCGTACGTGAACTGGTACGCCACCAGGGCAATGGGTTGGCAGGCATTTATCAAACATTGAAAGGCTTTAAGCCGCAAACCAGTTTGGAAGATTTCATAGCAAATTGGGCTGTAGCCAACTATTTAGACGACCTCAGTGCAGGCGCAGAATACGGTTATGTAAACTTGGATTTGTACGCACCAAATATGCACACACGTGCACGGCAGCTCCCTTTTAGTGAGACTTTGAACGCCGAACAATTCAGCACACATTACATCGACTTGGATACCACGGGCATGACCAATATCACATTTGCCGCCGACACCCATGTCACATTAACAACACCGCCACCCTCGGGCAGTGACACAATCTGGTATGTTCCTGCGCTCAATGACACCCATGCACAAATCATTACAGCCTACGACCTGACCAACCAATCACAAGCCACGCTAACCTTTGATACCTGGTACGATTTGGAAGAAGATTATGATTTTGCCTATGTAGAGATTTCTGCTGATAACGGTACTTCTTGGGAAATCCTCTATCCAGAGCATGGTGTCGCTGGCGAATTTGGTCCCGCATTAAACGGCCGTAGTGCTGATTTGGCAGACGCAGTCAATGGTTGGGTGCAAGAAACAATCATGTTAGATAGTTATAGCGGGCAGAATATACAAATCCGCTTCCAGGTTCTCACAGATTTCGAAGGCTTAGGGCATGGTTTTGCTCTCGACAATATCGCCATCAACACAGTTAGGCTGGGCGATCCAGCTTATAATCTTTCCCCAGTCAACATTACCACACAGGGCTTTTCACGCATCAGCCACCAAATACCTCAACAATGGGCTGTGCGCGTTGTACGCAATAGCACACCAGCCGAAGTCTTGCCAGTTCCCCTCAACGCATACAATCAAGTCCAGTTCAGTGTAGATTTAGGCTCCGATGGCGGTACATTAATCGTCATGCCCCTCACTCCCTTTACGAGTACAACGGCCGATTATTGGCTGCATATCGAATAAACACCCTCAAGTTAAAAGTGTCGAGTTACAAAATAGCAAAGTAAAAAACGCAACTATTCAGGTCATTCCCCCATCTTCATGAGGGCAGGCTCTGCGCAGGCAGGAA
>CAYGMR010000568.1:0-3461 GCA_964350725.1 uncultured Ardenticatenaceae bacterium
CCAATTGTAAAGCAAATTAGGCAGACTCTGAACCACGCCGAAAAACGCAAACATAGTGGAAAAAATACCAAGCGATCAAAAAAGAATCATGATTGATAAACCCGACAAAAGTCGGCGACGACAAATCGTGAACCGGATACACTGTAGACATTATTGAACCTGTGATTTTTTTATGGCATATGAAAAGCCAAAGGAGTAGATGAAATGACGACGATGAACACGCAAGCCGGAAGGCAATTAGGCAGGAATCAATGGGTACAACTGGGGTTGATTGCGGCCGTAGCTAGTGTGCTGGCAGTCATGATTGTGCAGGCGATAGCCATAGCCCTATGGCCGGATATTGCGCTCTTCAAGCCGCTAGATAGTTATCCGCGCACGGCTATATTTACAATCATACCCGCCATTGGTGCTACTGCACTTCTGGCCTGGCTGGCCGCCCATAAACCCCAGCCGGTACAGACATTTATCAGAATTTCAGCTGTTATTTTGATACTTAGTTTCATTCCTGACTATTTGCTGCCCGTCCCCTATAAGACATTGCTTGCCAGTAGTGTGGCTGCTTTTATGCATATAGTTGCGGCGGTTGTGATTGTGTCAATATTGGTAACTGGCTATCAACGGCAGACAACAAGCGAGGCGTAAGGATAATAAAATGAGTGAATCAACCCTATACCCCAACTGGCAAGACAAAGTTGTTTACGAAGCCAAGGGTCCCCACCCCCAGCCACAGGTTTTGATGGTAGATGACAAAGTGAAAGTTCTTGTGGCCGGGTTAGAGCCGGGCCAACATATTCCTGAACACCCTGAAGCCGCTTCTGTGTACTATTTTCTGGCCGGCAGCGGCTGGATGACTGTGGATGGTGAACGCTGGCCCGTGAGCGCGGGCGCCATCATTACTATGCCGGCGGGAACAGTGCGCGGCCTGGAAGCTGAAACGCGCATGGCCTTTTTGGCCACACGCATCGCGTAAGTGAACAACCTATTCAGCGCAGACGACACGCGCCAAGGCGCACCAGCAAATAAATGAAAACTTGTAGCCCGATTTTGCAAATCGGGTGACGATTTGCAAAATCGTCCTACATTTACTAATGCATAAGCAACCACGAGCCAATTTTAGAAACCCGTTTGATTTTCGGGTAATTTAGAGAATTGGCCTATAGGAGAGAAAAATGAACAAACAAACCTTGATCGACAATTTAAACGCAGATTTAGCAGGCGAACTAAGCGCCATTATCCAATACCTGACCTATGCGGCGAAGGCAACTGGGCCTTACCGGCCACAGTTGGTGCAGTTCTTCATGGCCGAAGTGGCCGACGAGCAGTTACACGCTCAATTCCTGGCTAACAAGATTGTAGCCATGGGCGGTGAACCCGTTACCACGCCTCGTCCGGTGACGGCCGCGCATACAAATAAGGAGATGCTAGAAGCAATCGTAGTGGCCGAACGAAAAGCCACCACCGATTACACCCAACGCGCCCGCGAAGCCGAGTCATTCGGTGATAAGGGATTGGCGGTACAGCTAGAGGATATGGTGCGCGATGAAAGCGGCCATGCTGAAGAAACAGAACGCATATTGCGTGACTGGCCATTGTAGGCTAGAGCAAGCGCGCGAGGGGCATGGCTTCCTCGCGCACTCGCTCTTTAGTTGGGGTTCCCTTTAAGCGGGGCGTCCCACGATGAATGAAAATGGGCGTGCGGACAGCTTGTCCGCACCCTGTTTATGAGGAATGCAAATATGAATCTTTATTTTTTGATGACGGCTTTATTTGTGGCTATGGCTGGTTTGATGGCGGCAGATGCCGCGCTGACGAGCTTTACCCTTTTACCCTGGTTTAACGGGCTGCGCTGGCTGCGCGTCCATTTTATCACCCTGGGGGCGATTACAGAGATGCTCTTCGGGCTGCTGCCAGCTATTGTTGCCATTCAAGTGGGGCTGCCGCGCCCCAAGTTTCGCTGGGACATTTGGCTGACGTTGAATATCGGTCTGTTGACGCTGCTGGTGGGTATTCCTATCGTAAACCAGGCGTTGATATTCACGGGCGGCACCCTCGTTTTCATTGCTACGATACTGCTTATTGTGCAGTTATATGCAATGAAAGCGAGCCGACCGGCATCTGCGGGGGACAACGGCCGTTCCCATAACGGCCGTAAATTTTACATCGTGGGCTTGAGCTACTTTTTGCTCGGGATCATCGTTGGCACCGGGTTGTGGCTGGGCTGGAGCAATTGGCTGCGCATCGCCGTACCGGTTGAAGTGCATATTCATGCCAATAACTGGGGCTTTCTGACGATGATCTTTGCTGGGATGATTGTGGATATGTACCCGACATGGGCGAAACGGCCGTTAGCTTGGCCGCGTTCTATTACCCCCATTTTCTGGATGCTGACCATCGGCGCCCTGGGTTTGGTCATCGGCCCCTGGGTTAAATCCAACTGGTTCTCCGTGCCAGGCATCATCCTCTTCCTGTCTGCCACCATCTGGCTGCTGCTGAATGTGATTAAGCCGCTGTGGGGAGATAAGGAAGCGTGGTCGCGGCCGGGGCTGTGGCACATTGTGACGGCTTACTTGTGGATTTTAGCGCCGGTATTGGTAGCCCCGTTGATTATTCTACAAGTACCCGGTTTTCCGGGGGTAGGCATTGAGGCAAACGCACCCCAGGCGCTCGTTTATGGCTGGGTTTTGCAGTTTGGCTATGCCTTCATTCCCTACTTCTTCTACCGTATGTTCCTGCCGAATGAACGGGCCCAATTGGGTGGTAGTTGGTTCAGTCTGGTTACTGTGAATTTAGGTGGCTTTTTCTTGTGGGCCAGCATTTTCCTGACCGCTTATCAGGGTGTTCTGCATGGTACGGCCTATCTTCTGTGGACGCTTTCCATCATACCTATTGTGCTGCCCTTGTGGCAAATTATGCGCCAGGGATTGGCAACGCTGGATACCGGAGAAATTTTACTAGAAGGGTCTCCAGTGGGCGATTAATTTTACAGCAATATACAAAAAATATGGATGTGGCATCGAATTAACGCGAAAAAAGAATTTCTTGAAAATTCGATGCCATAATCTTTTTAGTTCTGGCGTGTCCAAGTTCTGGAGTGTGGTTTTAACGGATGCGTTGATCAGGAGCGTAAAATGAACTCAAAGCTTTCTAAAGTGGCCGCCATTCTCGCCTGGATTATCGGGGTGATGGCTGTGGTGGCGGGCGGGTGCTGTTGGGTACGCTGCCCGACTATTATGTGATTGATTGGCTGCCGATCTATAACTTTGTTGTGGGGGTGGTGACGGTGTTGGTAACGGCCGTTCTCATTTGGAGAAACAGCCGTTATGCCCTGCCGGCAGCCATCGCCACGCTCACCGCCAATATCTTGGTTATGCTCGTGCTGCTAAGCGCTTATCAGGATGTTGTGGCGCGGGATAGTCTCGTCGCCATGACGGTGCGTATCACAGCCTGGATCATCATTTTGA
>CAYGMR010000569.1:0-381 GCA_964350725.1 uncultured Ardenticatenaceae bacterium
GGGAGATTTTCGGCTTCCGGTTTGGCGGTTGGATTTGACGTAGAAAGGGTGCAGAGTGGCACCTGCTATTTATCTGCATAAGGAGGAATCATGAAAAAATATAAATTAGAAACGGCCGATCTCAATGCGGCGCTGCAAGCACTGCCTGGCTGGGAAGTCAAGGCGGGCAAATTACATAAGATGTTTAAGTTTGGTTCGTTTGCACAGGCGCTGGGATGGATGGTGAGTACGGCCGTATACGCCGACAAAATCGACCACCACCCCGAATGGTGCAATGTCTACAATCGCGTCACTGTCGATTTGGTCACCCACGACCTGGGCAATGCCATCAGCAGCCTGGATGTTGATCTAGCGCGGCATATGGAAAGTTTGTTTGCAGGT
>CAYGMR010000569.1:391-3452 GCA_964350725.1 uncultured Ardenticatenaceae bacterium
AAATCAAGTAAGGGAATGGCGCGCCATTCCCTTACCGCTAATTAATGCGTCATAATGAGGGGCAAATAAAGAGTGGTTCTAGGATTGATTGGGGAGTTAAGCGTGTAAGTTAGGCCATCTCTTGATCTCAGGATGATATCTCCTGCTACGACTGTTGCGTCACTATAATCACGCTCGGCGGCACAATAGTTGGTGAGGTACACATCGCTAACGGCCGTTAACCGCTCTAAAACTGCCTGGTCTGGGTGATCGTAGCTGTTAGTACCACAGGAAATGAAGGCCGTTGCTGGCGCGAGTGTTTCAAGATAGGTTTGGTTGCTAGAAGAGCCAGAGCCGTGATGGTTGACGTGCAAAATTTCAACCGGCCCAATCCAAGGGGCGATGACACTTTCGACATCATTGTAACGAAAGTTGTATTTGCCGCTGGTGTCACCGGCGGTGATGTAGTCAATTTGGCCGTAACTGATTTTTAAGGCGATGGAATAGTCGTTTTCACTCGGCGGTATTGGATCCATGCTGTGATCGCCAGCAAGGGGCGTGATGCCGTCGGCCAGCATGACTGTGGCCGCATCGACTTGGATGATTTCAACTTGGGCATGGGCATCAGGTGGATCGATTTGTGTGGTAGAACCAAGTTGGGCAAGTTGACGAATGGGGTAGATTTTGCTGTTAGCCGGATTGGTCGCGTAACAGAGCCATTGTTTTGCAGTTCCAGAAACTTCGCCTGCGTTGTGCCAGGTGATTTCATTTTCAGGATCACAGCTGCCATCAGGGATTGTCCCGTCACGGCCGTCTACCCACATACCAGCATCCCTGTCGATGATTTTGTCGAAGGTGATCGCTTCCTCTTCGAGCAGTTTCCAAAAACCGCCAAAACCAGCATAGCCGATATGGTCAAGATGCAGATGCGAGAGTACGCCAACATTAATATGTGAGCTGCCCGTGATGGTGCGGATTTTAGCGGCGATCAGCGCTGCACATCTGCCGCTGTCGTCGCTGTGTTCCGCGACATCAATGAGGATTGTGTAACCGGAGGGGAAGATAATGAGTTGACTATCGCCTTGCCCGACATCGAAGATGTGGATTTCGAATAGACCCGGTTGCCAGGGATTGTCGTTGGTGCCCGGGTTGCTGCTGCCTTTGGTCGGCGTGGTGCTTGTGACACAACGCCACTGTTGGCCGTCAGGCGCACGTGACCAAGCCTTTTCGGGTGTAGAACTTGTGTAGGTATGGGAATCAAGAACGGTTGTTTGATTAGGGGCGAGGAAGCGGACTTTGTCACCATTGTTGTTGAAATAGGCATTAAATTCCATGACATAGTAGCCATTTGCAGGGATGATGGTGCCGTCTGGGATTTGTTTAGGTGCTTGACCGCCATTCGCCATATCGTCGAGATAGTGGCGGGAAATGTCGAGGTCGGTGGCGCTGCTGTTATAGAGTTCGACCCATTCCGTATCACTATCGGGTACATATTCGTTGATAAAGATATCACCTATGGCGGGAATGGTCGTGGTAGTTGTGGCTTTGGTCTGGTTTACCGCGCTGAGGATGAGGATGAATAAGAGAATAAGGATTAGCTTTGTTTTAATTTTATGATTCCTATTGCGCTGAAGCTTGAATGGGATGTGCCATTTGATCCTTGCCAGGTTGCGTATGAGCTTTTGGGCGAGTTCACGATTAGACAAAAATGCAGCGCAAGGTAAATGGCACCTTTCAAACATTTAGCCACATAAGCCATTGGTTTCCCCCTTGCCACCGAATGAATTCGGCGTCTGGTATAAAAAACGTGTTTAAACACGTTTCTGATAACAGGCTATGAATTCATTCATCGCTCACGTTGAATATAAACCTCCTCCCATTGCGCTGCCGGTCGTTGGGTCTGCACATACTGCAACAAGACATCCAATTTTTTTTGCCGATCCATATAGGTGACAAGTGCCTGTACTTTGGCAGGTTTACTGTCTCCTTCTAAAGCTTCATAATCAATGCCCAGATTGGAGGCGACCGATTCTAGTTCCGCCCCGCCAAAATAGCTTCCAATCATATTTACCAAACCAGATCGATTAATAATCATTGGTTCTAACACGACCTCGGCCACATCCGTACCTTTGGGGGGCTGAGAAAAAAAGGTGCTCATTTCAAGGTCTAGATAACGGTTAAGCATGGCTTCGCTGCCGTCTACAAAGATCACACGACATGTGCATAATGCAGAACCATAAGCTGAAATAACGACGCCGAGAAAATCATCTTGATTTTGGGCTTCAAAAATCTTGTTTCCCCAATATTTACCTAAAAAGAATTCTGCACGCTGCACCATTGATAAATCGGTTGATTGATGCCTTATCAAATAAACAAACACGTCCCAATAGTTCTCTTTATGTTGGGAGGGTTGAATGGTATGTACCATCTGAATATCTTTGGATTTCGCATAAACTTCTCTACGGTGCGTGATGCGTCCCTCTATGGTCGCGACTGAAGAAGATTTAGATTCTATTTCACTGCGCCATTGCACATACGGCCGTTCCTTTTCACACAAGGCAATTAAATCAAACAATAGTGGCCCGCGCCGTTTGCAATATTCGATGATTTGAATTGTTTTATTATCAAGCGTTGCACCTGGTACATTGTCTGAATTGATGCCTAACTTGAAAACGAGGACGTCCAATTCGTCCAGGCTGAAACTTTCAACCATATATTTGTGTATCTTGATTAAGTCAATTCCTTGAACGTCACTCATCTTTTTTCCTCCCGGGTCAATTGATTTGATAACTCATTTTATTGGCCGTAGCCGCGATAAAGGACTTTTGAAGCGTTCGTAGTGCCGACTTTAGTCGGTTTGTTTGCCCGCTGAAGCGAGCACTACGAACGTAGGATTGTATCCCGCAGGGCGGTGCGGGTGGCTTGTGCGTTCGTAGTATCGACTTTAGTCGGTTTGCTGCCCGCTGAAGCGAGCACTACGAACGTAGGACGGCTTCTCGCAGGGTGGTGCGGGTGGCTTGTGCGTTGGTAGTGCCGACTTTAGTCGGTTTGTTTGCCCGCTGAAGCGAGCACTACGAACGTA
>CAYGMR010000570.1:0-3441 GCA_964350725.1 uncultured Ardenticatenaceae bacterium
GCGCTTTCAGGGCTGGTTTATGCGTACGCCACGCATCATCGCCAACACCCCAGCTATCACGCATATCGACATCAAACAGGGACACCTGGGCACGCGTTTTGATTATGGCACACTAAAAGTGTACAGTTCCAATACAACAAAAGCGGCAGTGGTAAAAGATATCCCCTCCCCCTATGAACACAGCCGCTTGATTGAAGAGTTGGTTGTGCCTGAGGAAACGGCCGTTGCTCTCCCCGTACCAGCTTCCGTCCCCGAACTTATCGCTGGCGGCGAAAATCAATATGTCGAATTCAAATCAAGTTTAATGTGGGATTATCGCCAGCAGCGCGTCAATAAAGAGCTTTATGTGCCGGTGCTGAAAAATGTGGTCGCGTTTATGAACACAAGCGGCGGCGCAGTGCTCATCGGTGTCGATGATGATGGCAAAGCACTGGGCCTGGAACCCGATTTGAAGGCCATACCCAAAAAAGACACCGATGGCTTTGAAAATGTGTTTAATCAAGCTTTCAATAAGATGGTGGGGGCTGAGTTTCGTCAGTTTGTTGAGGTAACATTTCCAGATGTGGCCGGGGTGATTGTCTGTTTATTATTGATACGGCCGTCATCCGAACCCGCCTACCTCACCCACAAAGGCAACGAAACCTTCTACATCCGCGCTGGCAACGCCAGCCAACCGCTCCTCATCAGCAAAGCCACGCGCTATATTCGCAAAAGATTTGATGAAAGCTAGTCAGCCATCAGCACTTCAGCTAATCAGATGAAGCTGACGAGCTGAAATGCTGACCAGCTAAAAAATGCTATCTATTACGGCCGTACTTCTCGTGACTAGATACCCAATCCGATGAAGAAATGGCTGAAGCCAATGAAATCTCACCAGCCAAAACCACACCAGCCACGATCTCAGCAAAACGCTTCACTTTGTTACGGCCGACACACCCCATCAATTCTAAACATTCATTTTGTGTCGCCAGCCCAACACCGCCCCCATACGTCGCCACAATCAACGAGGGGATCGTAATTGACATATAAAGATCCCCGTTTGACTGCATCTCTGTATAAGCGATAGCCGCTGAGGATTCGGACACATTGGCTACATCCTGTCCGGTCGCAATAAACATCGCCGTAATGCCATTAGCCGAATGCGCACCATTATTATTGGCACCCGACAAAATCGCCCCAACATTGGCAATACTGGCATGGTAAGCCAACGTTTCCGGCTCCACGCGCATGTTTTGGATCAATACATCCCGATTGATCACCGCTTCGGCCGTGACACGCTTACCGCGTGTATGCATAATATTAACCTGCGAAGCCTTTTTGTCTGTCGCCAAATTCGATTCCAGATAAAAATGTTTGATCCCTGGATAAGCCTCTAAAATCCAACCACAAGCAGCAAAAGTGGCGCGTCCTACCATATTCTGGCCAGCCGCATCCCCAGTTGTAAAATTAAAGCGCAGATAGGCAAATTTACTCGCCAGATATGGATCGACATACGACAACTTGGCCACACTCGATGTCGCCTCAGCATGTTCGCGAATCTCAGCCATATGATCCTCAACCCAAATGACAAATTCGCGTGCCTGGCGTGCATTCTCAAACACAAAAACAGGCGCACGCTGCATGGCATCGCCAACGACACTACAGGTGACACCACCAGACAAATTGAGAATTTTCATGCCGCGGTTGTAGGAAGCAACCAGTGTGCCTTCAGTGGTCGCCATGGGCACAAATACTTCCTCGTCCTGTACATGTTCACCATGAATGAGTAATGGTCCCGCAATGCCAATTGGAATTTGAGCCACGCCAACAAAGTTTTCAACATTGCCGTTGGTAATATGGGGGTCAAATGAATAATGCGGAATATGCTTCAACTCAACGCCAGTAATATTTTCTACAAAAGATTGCCGTTCTTTAATTATTTCCGGTTTGTAATCATCATTATTATCGCGTGGAATTTTGATGCGATGCTCATGCACTTCACTAATCGCCCCTTCCACTTTGAGGGTCAATTTGCCATATGTCGGCGCGGAGAACTGCACTTCGATCTTGTGTTTGCCAGTCGCCAGGTGATCGATATCCGATATTATGTTTAGAACGCGACGTAGAGGGAAATCTATCGGGCTAACAGCCAACTCATCTACTGTCAAAACCTCACCATCCCCCAAATCAAGTGTGATCGCATCTAAGGGGACCGCTTTGCCATCAAATTTTACAGTATGCAGATCTGTAATTTTTGTGTCGGTTAAACGGTTTTTGACAGTAAAAACAACGCCGCCATCAATATTTTCTAGACTGCCATTTGTATATAACTGTCTAAGTAATAAACTGGGAATTCCAAGGGCCATATTTTTCTCCTATTTTCTGGAAGTTTTGGTAATTATACCATAATAATAATAACGAACCTTGACTTGAGAGCAAGAAAAAAGCGACATATACTTTGCTCTGTATAAATTCGCAAAAACAAGTAAAAGTAGGAAATTCATGGCAAATACACAAGAGTTTGCAGTCATCGGCTTAGGGCGATTCGGTGTCAGCCTCGCACATAAATTAACCGAATTGGGGCATAATGTGTTGGGTATTGATAAAGATTATGCGTTGGTACAAACCATTGCTGACGATATTGCTCAGGCGGTCTCATTAGATGCTGCCAATGAAATGGCGTTAAAGGCGGCTGGCATCGCTGCCTTTAACACAGTCATTGTGGCGATTGGCGAGGATTTTGAGGCTAACTTATTGATCACTTCCGCGCTAAAAAGTGTAGGCGTTAAACATGTTATCTGTAAAACGAATACAGACCGGCAGCGTGCTATCCTTCTGCGCATCGGTGCCGACCAGGTCATCCAGCCGGAGCGAGATCGTGGCGAACGCTTAGCTATGGAATTAAGCGTGCCCACAATGCTTGAACATGTGCCCATGGGTGCGCATCACAGCATCGCCGAAATCAAACTACCTAAACGCTATGAATCTCAATCATTGGCACAAAGTAATTTACGTCAACGCTACGGACTTTCAGTTTTAGTAATTAGACGGGAAGATACTTTGATTGTTGCACCGCCTTCCAATGCTATTTTACAAAAAGGTGACGTATTGGTTGTGTTGGGGGAAAATGATAGCATTGCGAAAGTGAGCGATTTAAACTAATGTCAGACCCATCACAACCTCGCGATCTACATATCATAGGTTTGTTTGTACCCAAACATCGCCGCCGCTTCAATTTGCCGATAGGTGCGCGTCTAATCGCCGGTTTGGCTTTGTTGATCGCGATTGGTACGGTGCTCTTGTATTTTTTGCCGGGAGTATCTATACGGCCGTTAACCTTCACGGAAGCCCTTTTCACAGCCACTTCCGCAGCCACCATCACCGGGCTGGGGGTCGTACCGACCAGTATCACCTTTACACAATGGGGACAGATCATTATTTTAGCTTTGATTCAGGTGGGCG
>CAYGMR010000571.1:0-3425 GCA_964350725.1 uncultured Ardenticatenaceae bacterium
CCGCCTACCGGACGGCCGATCCATTCTTCGAGCATATAGACGATATCCCACAGCTTGGTAAAATCGACGCCGGTGCCATAGCCCATCTTGTAAGCCATAAACACCAAATCTTCGGTGGCTAAATTGCCAGCCGCGCCGGGCGCAAAGGGACAGCCGCCCAAACCGCCGACACTGGTGTCAAAAATACGCACACCCGCTTGCAACGCAGTCGTGGCGTTGGCCAGACCGAGCGCCTGTGTGTCGTGCAAATGAATGCCCAGATGCCGCATCCCCAAACGGCGACCTAACTGTTCCATCAAGCGACCAACCTCGATAGGCTGCGCGTAGCCGATGGTGTCGGCGATGGAGAGCTCACTGGTGCCCATTTCCCAGATGCGTTCGGCAATGGCGATTGTTTTGGCAGGTGGTGTAGGGCCTTCGAAGGGACAAATCCAAGCGGCACTCAAATAGACACGCGTCCAGACGCCGTCGCGCTGTGCCTGGGCCAACAAATCGCGTGTAATTTGCATGGCCTCCATGCTCGACATGCGCGTATTGCGTTGGCTGAAGGTTTCGCTGACTGAAACACCAAAGGCCATGGCGCGACAACCCGCCGCTAAGGCACGCTCATAACCGCGCTGGTTAAAAACCAAACCAGTAAAGCGCACTGGCAAATGGCTGTATTCTTCGTGGGCTGCGGCCATGACTTCATCGGCGTCGGCCATTTGTGGCACGGCTGTGGGATGCACAAAGCTGGTCGCTTCGATCTCTTGCAGACCGGCGGCGACTAAGCCTTGGATGAGGCGTTTTTTTTGGCTGGTGCTGATGGCTGTGGCTTCGTTTTGCAGACCGTCACGCGGTCCCACTTCGTAAATCTTCAGATACTCGCTCATGTTGGCCCCTATTATCGCAAGATATGCTTACAGCTTGCATTATAACATGAACGGCCGTTTCCCAATGGAATTCGGCTCACTTATTAGACTAAACCATGAAGATTGAACCTTTAACAGCGTTGTTCCTGAATCATTTAATCAAGATTTTTGGCCACAGATTTTCACAGATAAAACATAAGTTCAGTGACAAAATCAACGTTTATCCGTGTCCCATCTCTTCGTGAGGAACAACGCTAATATCGACCAACTGTAGGATCGATTTCAATGGCATAGGCATCAATGCCACCATCCAGGTTGATGGCGTTATTCCAGCCATTGTTGCGCAGCCAGGCGGTCACTTGTGCACTGCGGTTGCCGTGGTGACACATCACAACAATATCTGCGTCTTGATTGTCACGAATTTCTGGCGGCAAGGCATCTAACTGGCGACGGGCGAGATCGCTGAGGGGAACGGCCGTTACGCCTGCACCCAAATGGGCATAATACAATTCGTTGGGTTCACGCACATCTAATAAAATAAAAACCTCTTTGTCTTTACGTTTTTGTTCGAATTCTTGCACAGTTATGCCAGGCACACCAAATGGATTGCTCATTATTATCTCCCTTGGAGATTGTTACCGAATCTTGATGATTGTACGCAGATGTTCGCGGATTGGGTGGATTTTCGCGGATAAAACCTAAATATCCGCGTTTATCTTTTGAATCCGCGTTTATCCGCGTACTATTGAATACTTTTCCAATACGCTGCTAAGCTGAGCGCCATGCAGCTACAAATAAACAAGCCCAACCCGCCAGAAATGCAACACCGCCGAGCGGCGTAATTGCACCCAGCCAACTTGTGCGTGTCAATACGAGCAAATATAAGCTGCCGGAAAACAGGAAAATGCCCAACACAAAGAGAGTGCCAGCCCAGGTAGGCAAGTTGCCCGGCCAATGTGTGGCAATCCAAGCCACAGCAAACAGGGCCAGCGCATGAATGATTTGATAACGAACGGCCGTATCAAATGTACCTTCGAGTTCGGGATATTGTGTGAAATAACTGCTCAAGCCATGCGCACCAAATGCACCGGCCCCCACACCAATAAACATGAATAACGAACCTAACATCACAAATATTTTGTCCATGTCGTTATTTTAGCGCAAGAATTAGGAATATGACAACGCTGTCTGAGCCTGTCCAGGGCGTTTGCATACTCGTTTTATAGGCTTCTTTCGCCACAAATTGCACTAATTTACACGAATTTGGATGGTTTCAATGCTTAAAATTCGTACATTTCGTGCAATTTGTGGCAGAAATCTAGAGTATGCAAACGCCCTATGAGCCTGTCAAAGGCCAGCTATCGACAGGCTTAGGCAGTGTTACCCCAAACTATAACAAAAAAGGATGGCAAACTGATTCCTGCCTTTAACGCACCAGCAGGATGGGATGATCAAGCTCTTCCAGGATGATATGCAAAATCGAAGCTGGTATTTGTGAGGCGGCGCCGCCAATGACAAACAAACCCAATGCGTTGTTCATAAGGGTTGTTCGTAATTGACTCTGCGGGTCAGGGTAAATATGGCCAAAGCTGATTTCGATGCCACCGTTATGCAGTTGTGCGAAGATTTTTTGACGATATTGAACATCAACTTCATCATCATCCGCCCAGATTAACACCCGCAAACGGCCGTTCAAACGCGCCAACTCAATAGCAACAGCTAAAGCGCGTTGGGCGGCAGGTGTGCCATCATAAATCAAGACCAACGGCTGCCGTAAATTAAACCCATCGCCCATCAATAAAACCGAGCCACTGGCCTGAGAAACGGACGTTTGCGCCGTCGAACCCAAGCGAGTGCGACCAGGAAGTGAACGTCCTAAACGACCCAAAGCCAACAAATCTGCATTTAATGCCGCATTCAATAATTGAGAAGTAACTGCACCACGCACGATTTCAAACGAATGTGAAATTTGTTTGCTACGCGCAATTACAGCCAATTCATGGCGTGCTTGCGCCGCTTGCGCCTGCCAATATTGTTCCATTTGCGCCTGGTCAAATTTGCACACTTCAGCCATAGGAAAGCGAATTTCGTTCACAAAAGAAAGCTGGGCGGTATGCAATAAATTGATGTCTTCGACAAATATTCCCGCCAATTCCGCGTCTAACAGTTCAGCCATATCGGCCGCAGCTTGTAAAGCAGCCTGGCTATGTTCAGAACTGTCGAGCGCCACTAATATGCGGCGTATGTTCAAAATGGACGTTTTTTCACTCACACTAATCACTCGCTCTTGAGCTTAGGTGGATGCGTAAAATCACGTTGTGTTTGGGCCCACTTTGCCAGGCGTCTAACAACACGGCCGTTTACACTCTCCACATCATAATTACCCTCAGCATCCAATTCACCGGCAGGAATGCCGGTCAACAATTCAATGCCTTCATCAACTGTTGCAACCGGATAAATGTGGAAATCTCCAGCCGCAACGGCCGTTACCACATCCTGGTGCAGCATCAAATGTTTGACGTTGGCTTGTGGAATGAGTACACCTTGTTCGCCGGTCAGGCCGCGTGCTTGACA
>CAYGMR010000572.1:0-2461 GCA_964350725.1 uncultured Ardenticatenaceae bacterium
GATAATACCCCGCCAGGCCGCACTGGTGGCGGAAATGCTCAAATCTTCCCCAACCAAACCAGTTTTGGCAATTATATAGGTGAAAGCAGCGCCGGTAACGACATTTGGCATCGTTACGCTGTAGATACAACGGGTGGCAATTCCGGCAGCCCCATTCTTTGGGACAATACGGGCTACACGGTTGGTATCCATACCAATGGGGGTTGTAATGCAGACGGCAGCGGAGCCAATAATGGCACATCGTTTGAAGTCGATGCCTTAGAAAATGCCATCAATAATCATCCTGGTGTTAATACACGCTATGTTGATGATGTGCGTTTTGATATGGCTGAAAACGGCACAAGCTTTCATCCATTTGATGCAGTCACCGAGGCAGTCAACGCGGTGCCTGCGGGCGGCATTGTTAGTATTGTCAAAGGGTCTTACCCTGGCGTTACGACATTAAACAAACCAGTGACGCTTTCAGCGCCGGTCGGTGACGTCATTATTGGAAACTAACGGAGAATGACAATGAGCAAGAACTTTAAGCAAACGGCCGTTGCCGTTTTAATAACCGTTATATTGGTTGGGATGTTTGTTTGGCAACTGTCCGCACAACAAGAAAATGCCCTCGAGCAAGCTGTTGGCAGCACCTCAGTCCAGGCAGAATATGAACTCATGGGCAGCATCGGCGCGGGTGGCACGGCCGTTGCCGGCAATTATCAAACAGACGTGATGATCGGACAAACGGCTGTCGGACACAGCGCCAACGGTGACTACGATCTGGGTAGTGGTTTTTGGGGCGGCGGCATTATCACAGATGTCACCACATTGATAAATCTATTTTTACCTCTAATCCAACATTGACAATCAGACCAGTCAGGTTTCCGAAAACCTGACTGGTCTAAAAAAGGATCAGAATATGAAACGCAATATAACTTTACCTATCTTGCCATTATTTATCTGTCTGGTTTTGTTGACCGGACTTTTTGCATTGTTTTGGACTGGCAATCCCAATCGCGCCCAGGCCCAAGATGCCGCTGCATCTCCTGCCGCACAATCTAACACAATCGGTTCGGCTTTTACTTACCAAGGGTATTTGCAACAAGGGGGCGCGCCAGTTGATGGCGTTGCGTGTGATTTTTATTTTGCGCTGTGGACGGAGATCACCGGTGGCACGCAGTATGGCACGCAAACGATCAATGGTGTCAATGTAAATGACGGTGTTTTTGCGGTGCAAATTGATATTGGCAATGTGTTTACGGGGGATGAAGTTTGGATGGCAACGGCCGTTCAATGCCCAGGCGATCCCAACTTCACAACCCTAACGCCGCGCCAACCGATAACGGCCACGCCCTATGCGCTCAGTTTACAACCGGGGGCCGTTGTAGATGGTAACAGCGAACCAATTGGCCTGTCAGTAAAAGCCAACGTAACGACCAATCAGATTGCCTTGTATGGCGAAGCGAATCAAGACGGCAGTGTGGCTGTTTATGGGAATAGTGCAGATAATACGGCCGTTTTTGGGAACAGCGGTGCAGGGCGCGGCATTTGGGGACAAAGCATAAATAAAGAAGGGGTTTATGGATACTCAGCCAACAATCATGGTGTTGAAGGGTTAGCAGACGGCCACTCTGGAATAGGCGTTTTTGGGGAAGCAACTGGCACCGGTGGCATCGGTGTCTTTGGCGCAGCTGATTACACAGGCGTTAAAGGGGAAAGCATAGTCGGAACGGGTGTTTATGGATCCAGCCTCGAACGTAACGGCGTTCATGGCTATTCTGGTGCCAGCAATCAGGCTGGCGTGTATGGCTATAACGGCACAAGTAGTGGTATTGGCGTTAAGGGGGAGGCACCTCTAGCAGGTGGTGTGGGGGTATATGGGAGTAGTGTGTTGAATACGGCCATTTATGGTGACAGTACACAAGGAAGAGCTGTTTGGGGGCAAAGCACCAATAATATCGGTGTTTTTGGTACCTCTTCTGCCGACAATATGGCTGGCGTTTATGGCGGAAACGAAGCAACCACCGGCATTGGCGTTTGGGGGCAGGCAAACGCCGACAGCGGTGTTGGTGTATTTGGCTCCAGTACTGCAAATACAGGCGTTTATGGTCAAAGCACAGATGGCGTTGGAGTATGGGGTAGTGGCCACGATGCCGGTGTTTATGGGACAAACGGTGGTAGCAACACAGTTGGTTGGGCAGGCTATTATTATGGGAGAGTCATTGTGAATGGTACTTTGCAAAAAGCAGGTGGTTCCTTTACGATTGATCACCCCCTTGATCCCGAAAATATGATTTTGCAGCACTCTTTTGTCGAATCACCTGACATGATGAATGTCTACAATGGTAATATCACCCTGGATGAAGCAGGAGAAGCGCGGGTTAGCTTACCCGACTATTTCGAGGCGCTTCATCAAGATTTCCGTTATCAGTTAACGGCCGTTGGTGCGCCTGGCCCTGATCTCTATATTGCCGCAACA
>CAYGMR010000572.1:2471-3400 GCA_964350725.1 uncultured Ardenticatenaceae bacterium
AGTTAAAGACAACCAGTTCAAAATAGCGGGCGGCACACCGGGCATGACCGTCTCCTGGCAAATAACCGGTATCCGCCATGATCCGTGGGCCGAGGCCAACCGCATCGAAGTCGAACTGGCGAAGGATGCAGCCGATCAAGGCCTCTATTTGCATCCCGAAGCCTATGGCCACCCACGCGCAGACGGCATTGCCGCGCAGTTTGAAGCAGGACGAATGCCATTGGACGAATAACGGATATTTGGTCCGCAATCCTTTCCCTCTGTCGATATTTATGTAGGAATGATTTATGAAAAATAAACACATCTTGACCATGATTAGTTTGCTGCTGCTTTTGTCAACTGGCGGGATAACTGTCTGGGCGCAAACGGGTGGGGGCTATGACTTAACCTGGCACACAATGGATGGTGGCGGAGGGCTCAGCAGCGGCGGCGACTACAGTGTAAATAGCAGCACTGGCCAACCGGATGCGGGTGCCTTGAGTGGCGGTGATTACAATTTACAAGGGGGATTTTGGTATAGTGATTGTGTACCACCGGCTGTGGTAACGCCCACGATTGCTTTGCTGAACAATGATGTACAATTAAGTTGGTTATTCGTGAATAATGCTGTCAGCTACAATATTTACCGGGATGATGTGCCTTATTTTGTGGCAACGGCCGTTTACCAAAACACCACCACATCCCCGTGGCTTGATCCCGGTGCGGCTGGCAATCCAGCCGCAAACCATTATTACCTGATCCGCGCCGTTGGCTGTAATGAATCGGGTAACAGTCAGCGTTTGGGTGCATTCGATTTTGCGCTTGTCCCGGGAAGTTAAATATAGCGTTGACAAAGTATCGTGTCATTTCGAACGCAGTGAGAAATCCCTAAGGCGCTGGACGATAAACGCCTTAGGGATTCTTCAGGCTATCGCTTTCGGAATGACACA
>CAYGMR010000573.1:0-1041 GCA_964350725.1 uncultured Ardenticatenaceae bacterium
CTTGTGGCTCGGCGATGGGTTCAAAAGCGATAAAGTTGCCCGACACAAATCCTTCCTGATCGCCCACACGCACATGATACCAGCCGTTTGCCAGGCGATTATAAATGCCTACTTTCGTATTTTGCTTCAATGTGGCAATGATCGTTGCATTCCCGCCGGCAGTGCTGGCTTCAGAACGGAAATTCAAAAACGTTGCTGTAACAAAACCAAAGCGGTCCGGTACCGCCAGCCTGGGCGTGACGGGTGGGGTTGTTCCCTGCGGCCGGTGCCGCTCGATAAAGTCCTGCGGATCGACGTAGTGGCGTTTTAGCTCAGCTAAATTTACGCCAGGCCAATGACCGGGGTCTGTTTGCAGAACGGCCGTTTGGCTGATGTCAAAATGCAGGTGAAAATTCCCACCCAAAGCACTTTGCCCAACCTGGGCAATTTTTTGTCCACGATTGACCAAGTCACCTTTCTCGACAGTCACATTGGTCACATGACCATACCGGCTGTAAAGATTGGCATCATGTTTGATCACCACGACACCGCCCCATACGGGCAGCGAACCGGCAAATGTCACCACGCCTTCGGCCGCTGCGTAAACAGGTTCAAGCGCATCCGCTTCCCAATGGGGTTCATTTTTATTGAGATCATTACCGGTATGGTACGCTTGTTTACCCGTCGTGGGGTTTGTGTAGAGATTGCCATATGGATTGGCGTCGAACCAGGCTCCAGGATACATTTTTTCCTTGCGGTGGCGCTGTTCGCGATTGCCCACTGGCGAATCAAAGGGGACAAAGTCATTAAACGCGACAGGTCGTACCTTAACCGAGTTATCGATTTGGGCCAGTTCGCTGATCGGGCCGTTAAAGTGATTGTAATCGAGCGGGCCATGTGGATGACCGGACAATCCCTCTTTGACCCCGGGTTGGAAAAACAGCCAGCGATCCCAATGATGCGGCAAAGTTGGTTTGTTTGTGCCCCAATGCGCAACCCACAGCGGATGTTTCCGCGGCCATGCTGCACTTTTGGGCACGATATTGTTCCATAAACCAGCTC
>CAYGMR010000573.1:1051-3396 GCA_964350725.1 uncultured Ardenticatenaceae bacterium
ATGATGGGTGCTGCATCAACCAGACGATGAAATTCATCGATGAAGGTCTTGATTTGGGCGGCGGTCAAATTGGCTTGTTCAATGTCTACAGTTGGTGGCAAGCTGCTGCGCCAATCGGCCTGATGCACGAACAGGCGTGCCTGCTGTTGCATATCGACATCTTCATAGAGATAGAAGTAGTTGCCAAAGGGAATATCCTGCCGCAAGCAGGCGGTCACGTTGCGAATGTAGTTGGGGTCTTGGCGCATGTGGCCGCTGCCGACACGAATATAGGCGAAGCGCACACCATCTTCTTTGAGCTGTTTCCAATCTAACAAATCTTTCTGCCAATGTGAAACGTCAATGCCAAAATCGCTGGTTGTTGCTGTCAATTTGCTTTTGGCCTCGGCTGCGCTGGCTGTTAGGATGGAATACGGCCGTTGCGGTTCAACTGGTTGCCCCACAGGTGTGACCACACCTGTGAACACAACTGGCTGTACAACTGCGGTTGGCTGCTGCTGCGCTTTGATAGGCTGGGCATGTTCAAGTCCGGCCGTTTGTAAATGTGGAATCAAATCTTGTACCTGGTTGGTTATTTCTTGATCCCAACCATTTTGCACCGTCCAGATCGCCGCGCCATGAATATTGGGGTGCTGCATGTACATTTGCGCAACTTTTACTAACTCAGGAATGGCTATTTTGGGTGCTGGCACCCATCGTTCGCGCCAGCCAAACTCTTTAATCTGAATCACTGGGTGGCGCAGACCGAATTTGTCACACGCGGCATGTAACTGCTGGAAACGGCCGATCTTATCCGGCAAATTCACGATCGTGTCAACATGCGAATATTCATGCAGCGCAATGCCGAGTTGGTCGGGGTTGTCATGGCATAATTGCAAATAGGCCTGCACGCCGGGCGCTTCCGGGTCACCACCAGCAAATCCAAAAGCTGCCCAACGATAACCACGTTTTAAGGCTTCTTTGCCAATTTCATACGCCTGCCAGCCAATCAGATCCGCATTACCCGCATAACCTGGCACGGGGTCTTCAATCGCATCCGGTTCTCCTTTGCGTGCCCAACCGACATAGGGTCGAACTTCATTCCAGGTCGAAAGCCAGATACAAGGGACATCCCAATCAATTTCTTTGGGAATGCCATTTTTATAATTTTCAATGGCATTCCAATGTCGAATAGCAAGCTGCACACTGTGGGGCTTGCCATATTCGGGTACGCTCAAATGATAGCCCGGTTCCCCTTTGTTTTTATTGCCATAACCAGTGGGAATCCAGTTAGCTGTATGTGGCACGCCCGACTTTTTGCGTGCTTCTTGCAGGTCGAAGATCACCGATGTCGCGTCTGATGCCGCTGAAAACATGGCGATCTTTGCGTTTGTGAGCGCATCAATTACTTTGCCAATACCATTTGGTTTGCCAGTTGGTCCACTTTGCAGGCCGATAGGCCAGCGTTTATAAGTTGTCATGATTTACCTCCAATAAATCGATGATAGTTAGTGCTATGCACTGGTGGTTTATGCCCCCAAGAACAACAAATCTGTCCGCTGGTTGTTGCCATCAAAATTGCCAGGGACGATTAATTGCCAATCATGAGCCATATGGATGGTTGGCCCTAATTGATGCAGATTGCCGTGTTGGACAACGCCCCAGAACTGGCTTTCTTTGGCGCTGCGATCATAGAAATATAGATCGCTACGGCCGTTGCCCCCAAATTGACCAGGAATAATCATGTCCCAACTGCGCCGCCAATTATGTTCGCGTAGTGGGGTAATGCCGCCATTACCAGTTTGATAGAATTGAGCTGTGCCGGATTGGCGATCATAAAAGAGTAAATCGGTACGGCCGTCACCGCCAAACTGCCCAGGTATGATCAAATCCCAGCCTGAATGCCAGTTGTCGGGCGGAGCAAGTCGTTTCATTTTTGCGTTGGCGTAGATGGTATAAAATTCACGACTGCCAGTGTCACGATCATAAAAGAGTAAATCGGAACGGCCGTCGCCACCGAAATTTCCTGGCACGATTACATCCCATATAGCCAAGAAGGGATAAGTTTGCAACTGTCGAAAACCGCCGTGCCCATCGGCTGCCCAAAACTCAGCGCGGCCACTGTGACGGTTGTAACTTAAAATATCATCGAAACCATGCCCTCCGAAATCACCACTGACAATGATGTCCCCGGTGACTTGAGGCGTAAGTGCACCTAACTTTTTGAATTGAGCGCTGCCGTCCGTTTGATACAATTTGCCACCTAAACGTTCGCGATCATAAAGCAACACATCACTAAAGTGACTGGTACTAAAATGACCAATTGTGCAGCTATCTACAATTGCATTCAGATCTTTGCCGTTGCC
>CAYGMR010000574.1:0-3358 GCA_964350725.1 uncultured Ardenticatenaceae bacterium
ACCAGGCCGTCCGCCCCAGCTTTGTCAAACGCCTGAACCATATTGGCCATGGCACTAAAGTAGGGGCTGATTTTAAGGGCGACTGGGATTTTTATTTCTTGTTTAATCTGGCGCACCGTTTCAAGATACATATGCTCGATTTCTTGCGCTTTGATATGTGGTTTGGTTTCAAAGTAGTAGATGTTTAATTCGAGTGCATCAGCACCAGCGCCCTCCAAAATACGCGCATAATGGGTCCAGCCACTGCCAAAATACCCATTTAAGCTGGCAATGACGGGAATATCCAATGCTTTTTTGAGCTGAAATATGTGTGCAAGGTATTGATTGGCGCCAAATTTTAAGCCGCGTATGTTGGCAACTTGTTGTAATTCTGGGGGCAAGGCATCGGGATGGGTTTTGTAATAATCTTGATGCCCAAGTTCAGCCAACTCGATTTGTTCGGCAAATAACGAAAAAAGAACCACAGCCGAGGCACCGGCAGCTTCCAATCTTTGTAATGTTTCTTTTTTTTCTGAAAGCGGTGATGCAGCCACGACAAGTGGGTTTTTGAGCGTTAATCCTAAATATTTTGTTGACAGATCAGGCATTTAATTTCTCCGATAATCGAAATTTTCGGCCACGAATTGTCACGGATTAACACAGATTATTAGTTAAATCCGCGAAAATCTGTGGCCAAAAAATAAATTTACAAAGGTGATGTCTATATGTTTCTTTCAATTTTAACAAAAAAGTTTGTATCTGGGTTGTGAATGAGTGCGTTTTGTGGGCATGATCATCTCTGGTAAAATGCCGAGCTTTGAAGGAATCTGTAAAGATGAGTGAGTCTAGCCCTGAAATTAGCCAAGAAAATCCCGAACGACGTTGTCCGAATTGTGACAGCGTGGTGCCAATTGATGCATCTTTGTGTTTGATGTGTGGCACTGAGATGGTTGCCATTGAAACGGATTCGGCAGAAAGCATTGAAGAAGTCCTTGAACCCGTTACCGAGCCCCAAGCGGACGAGATGTCTGCACCACCTATTTTTGAATCGAAGATGCGTGAGAAACAGTCAACGGCCGTTTCTTGGTTAACTGGCTTTTTTGTTATCATCATCGTCATTTTAGGCTTACTTGTCTTACGCAATCAAGACCCTGTGCTAAGCCTGGCACTGGTGCCCACATTGACACCCATCCCGCCCACGCCCAGTTACACGCCCACCATGACGCTGCCACCGACTGACACGCCATTGCCCACAAATACACCAACCCTCACGCCATCCCCACTGCCAACAGATACGCCACGTCCACCACGCTTCCATACCGTTGCGGCTGGTGAATCATTTTTTGGTATCTCCTTCCTTTATCGCGTAACGGCCGATAGCATTGCTGCCGAAAACGACTTTACGCTTGAATCCTCACTCTTTGAAGGGCAGCAAATCGCTATTCCCTGGCCGACTGCCACGCCGCCTTTGGAGTCGATGCTGTTGCAAATCAACGACGATACTGTGATTGCAGACGTAGAAGATTGTCAACTGTATGCCTTGGAAGAAGGGGATTCGGTCTTTGGATTGGCGGGTAAGTTTGATGTGCCTGCGGAGGCAATTGTGGCCGTTAACCGCATGACCGATGAAACGATCCAATATTTGCAGCCTGGCGATGTTTTTTGCATTCCGCGCATCGTGTACAGTGATTCCTTACCGCCTACCCCTGGGCCAACACCGACGGCAACAGCAACTGGCTTTCCAGTTGGCCCGACATTACTTTATCCGATAAACGGAGCTGTGATTGACCCAGAAAACCCGGATGTTGCGTTGCAATGGGTGGCCGTAAAGGATTTGGCTGACAATGAATATTACATGATTGAGTTGGTTGACCTCGATGTACTAGATGGCCTGCCTTATCGTGGTTTTACACGTGACAACAGTTTTAAGATTCCGTTTGATTGGCGACCATCTCTTTTTGATCCTGAAACGCATGCGTTCCGCTGGCGTGTGAGTATTGTGCAGGTCGATGGTCAGCGCGAAGATGGCGGTTTTATTTATCGTTATGGGGGTCAAAACAGTGGTGATGCGACGTTTAGCTGGTTAAGTGCCACCCCGACGCCAACGCCAACTGCCACGCCTACCGCCACACCTGAAACTGAAAATGCAGCTTTGAATTGATTGATGGGGAGTTTTATCTAATCTTCAAGATTGGATAAAACTGTAAACTTAGCGTTGGTTTTGAACGGCCGTTTTTAATTCCCCAACTTCTTTTGCTGACAAATGCCGCCATTCACCCGATTTCAGATTACCCAATTTGATTGGCCCGATCCGTTCGCGTTTTAAGTAGGTTACGGGATGGCCAAAAGCAGCCGCGATGCGTCGGATTTGGCGTTTGCGCCCTTCGCGCAATATGATGCGCATACGTGTCATTTTTTCGTTGCGTTCGAGCAATTCTATCGGTGCAGGGGCGGTTAATTTACCGTCCAGATTGACACCGCGCCGCCATTGGTCTAATGCCCAGTCGGGTAAACGGCCGTCTAATGTGACCAGGTATAACTTTTCATGCTCGTAGCGTGGATGGGTCAGGCGATGGGCTAATTTGCCGTCGTTGGTCATCAAAATTAAACCCTCGCTGGGTTTGTCCAGTCGCCCAACCGGGTAGATGTGACCTTCTACTGGAATCAGATCGCGTACCGTTTGACGATTCTGGCCCATTTCGTCTTCAAGTGATGAAATCACCCCCTTGGGCTTATTGAGAATGATATACAGTTTGTTTTCAGAAGCGAGATGCAATGGACGGCCGTCTACTAAAATTTGGTCTGTGGCCGGGTCTGCTTTGTCGCCTAATTTGGCGATACGGCCGTTGACTTGCACACGCCCCGCTGCAATCACTGTTTCGTTTTCACGACGCGATCCTAAACCGGCACGCGCCATTAATTTCTGTAAGCGTTCTTGCAAACCTATTCCTCTTCATCTTCCAATGCTGGTAATTCAGCCAGCATCGAGAGGCCAAAATGTTGTAAAAAATCGGCCGTTGTGGCATAGAGGATGGGACGGCCGGGCGTTTCCATGCGCCCAACCTCTTCGATGAGACCTTTGCTGAGCAGGGTGCGCAGTGCGCCATCCGAATTCACGCCACGAATTTGGTCGACGCGCGGTCGTGTGAGCGGCTGCATATAGGCCACAATCGCCAGCACTTCCAAGGCTGCTTGGCTGAGGCGTGTCGTGACTTCTAACCCCAGGAAATTTTCAATCACGCCACTGGCTTCGGGGGCACTGGTGAGCTGTACAGCATTGCCAACCCATTGCAGGCGAATGCCGCGCTCACGGTAGGTCTCTTCTAGCTCTTCTAAAAGCTTGGAAACGGCCGTTGTTGTCATTCCCAGCGCATTTCCC
>CAYGMR010000575.1:0-3353 GCA_964350725.1 uncultured Ardenticatenaceae bacterium
CGGTTGTGGTGAAACTCCGTACCTAAAGCTGATGAGCCAACTTTTTGGCGACCGTGCCGTGATTGCAAATGCAACCGGATGTTCTTCGATTTATGGCGGCAATTTACCAACAACCCCATGGGCACAGAATGCCGATGGACGCGGTCCAGCCTGGTCGAATTCGCTGTTTGAAGATAATGCGGAATTTGGCTTTGGTATGCGCGTTGCGCTGGATCAACGACTGCAGGCGGCTACCAAACTGCTGCGTGATATGCGCGATTTGGTGGGAGCAGAATTGACCGACAGCATTTTATTTGCTGATCAGATCGACGATGCAGGCATTAATGAACAACGTGTGCGCATTGCTGAATTAAAAACGCGCTTACAGTACTTGATTGATAATAATGATGAAGCGCTAAATGCATTCAAGCGTGCCATCAAAGATTTGCTCAGTATGGCAGATGTCCTGGTCAAGAAAAGTGTGTGGATTGTCGGTGGCGATGGTTGGGCTTACGACATCGGTTATGGTGGCTTGGATCATGTGCTGGCATCTGGGCGTAACGTGAATGTGTTGGTGATGGATACTGAAGTCTATTCCAACACCGGTGGTCAGATGTCAAAGGCGACGCCGCGTGCGGCCGTAGCCAAATTTGCAGCAGCCGGTAAACCAACACCCAAGAAAGATTTGGGCATGTTAGCGATGAGTTATGGCAATATCTATGTAGCCCATATCGCATCCGGCGCGAATGATCGCCAAACAATCCAAGCCTTCCTGGAAGCAGAAGCTTATGACGGCCCCTCGCTGATTATTGCTTACAGCCATTGTATTGCCCATGGCTATGATTTGAAAGATGGGTTAAGCCAACAGAAAGCGGCCGTTGATTCAGGTTATTGGCCATTATTCCGTTATAACCCAGAAAGTGCGCTAGAAGGCGAGAATCCATTTAAGCTGGACTCACGCAAACCGAAACTTTCACTTGAAAAGTATATGTATCGCGAAGGTCGTTTCCGCGTGTTAACCAAATCCAATCCTGAAGCTGCTGAACGCTTACTGGATTTGGCGAAGGAAGATGTGGAAAACCGCTGGTCATCTTATGAACAATTAGCATCCGGTAACGGTGTGAAGAAAAACGGAAACAGTTAGACTTTGGTAGACCTGACGGGTTTCTAAAACCTGTCAGGTCTGATAACTCAAGGAGAAAAACATGGACCTGAGCACAAATTACTTAGGAATGAAATTAAAGAACCCAATTGTGCCTTCGGCTTCGCCACTTTCGCGTAAATTGGATGGCATTCGCAGGATGGAAGATGCTGGTGCATCAGCAATTGTGTTATATTCGCTGTTTGAAGAGGCGATTAATATGGAAAGTCGCACCCTGGACCGCTACCTGAATAGAGGTACGGAAAGTTTTGCAGAAGCACTTTCCTATTTCCCAGATGCACCATCGTATAGCGCCGTTGGGCCAGATATGTACTTGTCACATATCCACCGTGCCAAACAAGCGGTCGATATTCCGATTATCGCCAGTTTGAATGGTGTTTCAACCGGTGGCTGGCTGCATTATGCAAAACAAATGGAAGATGCCGGCGCCGATGCACTCGAATTAAATGTATATTATTTGCCGACAAATTTTGAATTGAACGGTGCTGAAGTAGAAAAAATCTACTTGGATTTATTGCGCGATGTCAAAACTGAGGTTTCTATCCCAGTGGCGATGAAGCTAAGCCCTTACTTTAGTGCGACGGCTAATATGCTTAAGCAGTTGGATGATGGCGGTGTGGATGGGCTGGTGATGTTCAATCGTTTTTACCAGCCTGACTTAGATTTGGAAAATCTAGATATCATCCCCAACCTGGTCTTGTCTACGCCTTATGCAATGCGGTTGCCTCTGCGCTGGATCGCGATTATGTATGGTCACTTGAAAGCAGATATGGCTTTGACATCGGGTGTACATACGGCTGAAGATGCATTGAAGGGTGTGGCGGCCGGTGCGGCCGTTACGATGATGGCATCTGAGTTGTTGCAAAACGGTATCGGCCGTATCACTGAAATCTTGACGGAAATGAATGATTGGCTCGAAGAAAAAGAGTATCAATCATTGGATGAGCTGCAAGGCAGCCTAAGCCAGATCAACTGCGGCGCACCCGCCGCGTTTGAACGTGCGAATTATATTCAGGTTGTAGGGTCATACGAACCACAATACCGATAATATCTGCCACGAATTGCACAGATTGCACGAATTAGACTTGCTTTGTGCAAAACAATTATCAAAAGTGAAGTTGAGCGCGATCTAAAGTCTCAACTTCACTTTTTTTGCATGAATGCCAAGTCTATGCATTATTTCAGGGCAGCAACGGCCGTTCTCTCAATAATCAGCCCTTCTTTATAACGCCGCATAAATGCTGCAAAACCAGCCACATCCGTTTGCTCAGGCGCTATTGTTGTGCCAGCTTCTCCTGCAAAAACCTTATTCGTGAGATAAGCTTCCAAAGGTTCATTCTCGGCCTTGTGGGCCATATAAGCGGCCAGCAAAGCGATTCCCCATGCGCCGCCCTCACCGGCGGTCTCCATTACAGAAATGGGCACATTCATCGCCGTTGCCATCATCCTTTGGCCCACTTCCTTTGTTTTGAAGAAGCCGCCATGCCCCAGAACCTGGTCAATTTTCACCTGTTCCTGCTCAAAAAGGATGTCCAGGCCAATCTTCAGAGCGCCAAGTGCTGAGAACAAATGCACGCGCATGAAGTTGGCAAGTGTAAAGCGACTTTCAGGTGTGCGCACAAACAACGGCCGTCCTTCTTCAAGGTGTGTGATATGTTCGCCTGACAAATAATTGTAAGCGAGCAGCCCGCCGCCATCTGCTTCGCCCGCGAGCGCCTTTTGATACAGCATTTCAAACAGCTTAGACTGATCTATTTCCACTCCCAGTGCCTCACTGAATTCGCGATGTGCAGTTGTTGCTATGCACCATGGCCACAGGCTTGCCGGTCGGTGTCGTCACAATATCAATCTCAGGATAAAGCTTCGACAATGCCTTTTCCAAAACAATCATGGCAAAAACTGAAGTACCGGCAGACACATTGCCCGTGCGCATGGCCACACTGTTGGTCGCGACCATGCCTGTGCCGGCATCACCCTCAGGCGGACAAAGTGGAATGCCCGCTTGCAGCTGACCTGTGGAATCAAGCAGTCTTGCGCCTTCCTCTGTGAGAACGCCAGCGGCATCTCCAGCCACAAGAACTTGAGGTAAAATATCTTGCAGTTTCCATGAAATATCGTTCGCGGCTAACTGTTTGTTGAATCGCGTGATCATGGTTCGATCATAATCATTCGTCTCGCTGTCAATGGGGAACATGCCCGATGCCTCGCCCAC
>CAYGMR010000576.1:0-3347 GCA_964350725.1 uncultured Ardenticatenaceae bacterium
ACGGCGGGTTCCATGCCCACAAAAGGCATGTTGGGAAAGGTTTCACGTAAATAGGTGAGGGCGGCGGCAGAAGCGGTATTGCAAGCGACAATAATTAATTTTACATCCTGACTACTTAAAAAGCGGGTGACACCTGCGCTAAATGCTTGAATTTCGTTACGGGAGCGGCGCCCGTATGGAACATGAACCTGATCAGCCAGATAAAGCAAGTTTTCATGTGGCAGATCCGCTTGTATGTGGCGCAGAACAGAAAGTCCACCAACGCCAGAATCAAAAATGCCGATGGGCCTAAAAGGTGCCATTTTCAGATGCGGCCGCCACGTGTGCTTTAAAAAGTGCGAGCATGGCAGGATCATCATCAACCAGGTTTTCCGGATGCCATTGCACACCAACTGCAAAGGGATGGTCGGGGATTTCGATGCCTTCTACAAGACCATCGGGCGCAACGGCCGTTGCCACCAAACTCGGTGCCAAATCGCGCACACCCTGATGATGCAAACTGTTCACCTTGGCAATGTTACCACCCAAAATATGAGCAAGTCGCGAGTCAGGTTGAACGGCAACTGCATGCGGTAGATAGGTGCGTGGTCCTTCTAAAAAATAGTCATGTTTGATGGCATCAGGCATTTGACTGGCGATATCCTCATACATCGTGCCGCCAAGGGCAACATTCAAAACTTGATGACCACGACAAATGGCTAGCAATGGCTTTTTCACTTCGACAGCCTTACGCGCCAAGAAAATCTCCACACGATCGCGGTCCGCATCAATATCACGCAAGCACGAATGCCAGTCGCCGCGGTAATGTTTGGGGTCGATATCACCACCCCCTGGTAAAACCAGACCATCGAGCCGTTCTAGGATAATTTCTAGCGCATCTTCATCAACACTTAAAGGGATCAGCACTGGTATGCCGCCAGCAGCCTCGATCGCTTTGATGTATGAGGTCATTAAGCCAAACAAAGGCACATGTGTATCTTGACTTATCTTACGATAGGTAGAACATCCGATAACTGGTCTTTTCATAATTAAACCCAAAAAGGGTGATTAGCTTGCCGCCATCACCCTTCCTTTAGCTATAAGTATATTTGTCAACTTTTCTCTCGAACAGATGTGATTTCAAGTAACAAAAGTTGACAGATATTCCTCTGTTAGATGCTTAATCTGCGAGTGAAATTATTTATTGAACACACGTTTTTCGCGCAAACGGGCGGATTTACCGGTGCGGCCGCGCAAGAAATAAAGATTCGAACGACGCACATATGCATGACGATGCACGTCGATTTTTTCGATGCGCGGGGAGTTCAGCAAGAATGTACGCTCGACACCAATACCGTTGGAAGCGATACGCCGCACGGTGAAGTTACGATTGTTGCCACTGTTCCGTAGACGGATGACCACGCCACGCACCATCTGGACACGTTCGTTGCGTTCGCCGACGTTAATACGCACATAAACGGTTACATTATCACCCGCATGTAATTCAGGATGTTCTGTTGTTTCGTTATCAAAAGACTTTAGCAATAAGTCAGACATGACCAATTCTCCCAGTATCAGGTTTTAACCTGCTGATTTCCCTTAGAATATTTGGTGTATAAACCAAATGTTTGATTGTAAGTAACTATACAGGTGTCTCTTGACTGCCATGCCCGCGAAGGCGGGTAGCCATGGGTGGATTCCTGCTTGCGCAGGAATGACCTGAATAGTTACGATTGTAAAGCTTAATGGAGCGAATTTAGGTGTAAGAAACACCAAAAAGACATGCTCACGCATAAAAATAGCCCGCCAAGCGGACTAAGAGGGGAAGTATAGCTTGCCTCCAATTAACAGGCAAGCTTTTTTTCGATTTGATCTTGTATTTTTAAGTTTGGGGTACACGGCCGTTTGATCTGTAAATGTAGCAGTGACACAGAGCCTAGAAGAAGGCGCGGAGGGACACAGCATTTTGGGAGATTTTTTGTTTGTCTAAACCGTTTCCCCTTCTTCCTCTCCAGTTTTTTCTGTGCAGCTCCGTGTCCCTTTCGGACTTAAATTGATAAGGCTTGCTGTAAATCTGCGATTAAATCTTCGACGTTTTCTAGACCGATTGACAGGCGCAATAGATTGCGGGGGGTTGTGGTTTCCTCGTGTTCGATAGAGGCGCGATGCTCGATGAGGCTGTGGGTGCCGCCAAAGCTTGTGGCGCGCGTGAACAACTTAACGTTGGCGGCAACTTGCATCGCAGCCGCCTCATCCCCTTTGATGAGCACAGACATCAGAGCCCCACTCAAGAGCATTTGGCGTGCAGCCAGTTCATGCTGTGGATGGGTGGCCAATCCAGGATAAAACACAGTTTCAACGGCTGGGTGTGAGTCGAGAAATTGAGCGACGAGCATGGCGCTGTTGGTTTGGGCACGCATACGATAGGGAAGGGTTTGCAGGCCGCGCTGTGCCAACCAGCAGTCGAAGGGGGATGGTACTGCCCCGCCTACAGTCTGAATCATGCGGATACGCTCAAATA
The DNA here is from genome assembly GCA_964350725.1 of uncultured Ardenticatenaceae bacterium. Taxonomy (GTDB): domain Bacteria; phylum Chloroflexota; class Anaerolineae; order Promineifilales; family Promineifilaceae; genus JAACFF01. The sequence goes on from CAYGMR010000576.1 coordinate 2,501, forward strand.
GGTCGTCTTCAACACGCGTGATCAGGATGCCGCCAAGCACATCACTGTGGCCGCTGAGGTATTTGGTTGTGGCGTGTACGATCAAATCTGCGCCTAGTGCAAACGGCCGTTGCCCGATGGGGCTTGGTATTGTATTGTCGCAGAGTAGTTTGATGTCGTGTTCGTGGGCTAGATCGGCTAGCGCTTGGATGTCGGCGACTTTGATCATGGGATTGGAGGGGGATTCGACAATGATGAGTTTACTGTTGGACTGAATGGCTGTGGCAACGGCCGTAATCTCGGTCAAATCCACAAAACTCACTTCCAAGCCCCAAGGGCGGAAGATTTCAGTTAAAATTTTGCGACTGCCATAATAAAGATTATCGGGCGCAATGACGTGATCGCCAGGACGCAGCGCTTGCAAAACGGTCATCATGGCCACGGAACCAGAGGCAAAAGCCGCCGCCGCTACGCCACCTTCAAGAGCGGTGATGCTTGCTTCCAATGTTGTGCGGTTGGGGTTCGCTGCTCGCGAGTAGACAAAGCCAAGGGGATATTCACCATCAGGTTGGCGTTCAAATGTGGTTGAGAGGTGGATGGGCGCGACGACGGCACCTGTGGCGGGGTCGTTTTGGTGACCGGCATGGATGGCGGTGGTTTCTGGTTTCATAATAGGTTATCCTTTGTGTTGATTCAAATCTGTTGATACAAATCAGCAGCTAGTATAGAGGAAGTGCGTTAAAACGCACTGTTTATAATTGATGGAGGGTGCACGAACAAGTTGTCAGTCGTGTCATTCCCGCGCAGGCGGGAATCCAAACGTTTGGATACCTGCCTGCGCAGGTATGACAGGTTGTTCGCAGACCCA
>CAYGMR010000577.1:0-3344 GCA_964350725.1 uncultured Ardenticatenaceae bacterium
AAAATGCTTCGGTTTCACTCAGCACAAGCCTGTGTCTATCCGTGGCCAAAAAGTTTTTAGCAAACTCAACTAACCGACCAAGAGCACCTTACCACTGCGTCCTGGTGTGTCGGCATGGGTGATCGCTTTTTTGAAATCAACCAGGTCATATTCTGCCTCAACCGGTGGCACAATTTGACCAGACGTCATCAACTGCATCAACTTTGCCATGACTGGCATTAGTTCGGCAGGTGGTGTGTGCATTAATTTGTATGTTAACCAAAACCCACGCACCGTATAACCTTTGAACAACATTTCACCGCTATGCAGCGGGATTGGTTCCGCGCTCAACATGCCATAAACGATCATTGTCCCGCCAGGAGCCAAAGAACTAGCGGCAAGCGCACCAGTTTTGCCACCCACAGCCTCTAATGCCCCTTTCACGCCTTTACCGTTTGTTACAGCCCTTACTTGCTCGACAACATTATCATCTTGCGTGCAAATCACGGCATCGGCTCCCAATTCCAACAGCTCTTGTATTTGCTCACGACGACGCACAAAATTGACGGTTTTGTAACCCTGTAACTGCGCCATCTGCAGCACTAAACGACCCAAGGTGGAACCAGCAGCGGTTTGCAATACCCAATCCCCCGCCTGTAAATCTAATTCATCTTCCAACATCATCCAGGCACTGACTGGGTTTGCCAGAAACTGTGCGGCCGTTTGGTCAGATAGCCCATCTGGCACAGGCAGCAATAAGGCGGCATTGGCAAGGCCATATTCAGCCCAGGAACCGCCGCTGATGCCCAATGGAATCACACGCTGGCCAATTTGCAGACCCGCTACGCCCGCGCCCAGCGCATCTACAACCCCCATCCCTTCTAATCCTGGCACGGCAGGCAGTTTGGGTAAACGGCCGTATTCGCCTTTAATCGTTGAAAAATCAGATGGATTTATCGGGCGATGAGTAAGGCGCATGCGAATTTGCCCTGGTTGCGGTTCAGGCAGCGGCAAATCAGTCAGGTTTAATACATCAATCGGTTCACCAAATTGTGAGAATTGGATGGCTCGCATCTTATTGCTGCACCTGCTTCAAACCAAACTCAATGCTCTTTTTTGGGCTGACTTTATAACGCACATCTTCCAGTTTACCATCAGCATCAATCACAAAATGACTGCGAATAATGCCCATGTAGACACGGCCGTACATGTTTTTCTCGCCCCACACCCCATACGCTTCAGCGACGGCATGATCCATGTCTGAAAGCAAATGGTAAGGCAGGTTTTCTTTGGCACGCCATTTGGCCAAATCTGCAACCGAGTCAGGGCTGATGCCAAACACAGTCACATTTGCAGCTTCGATTACCGGAAAATTGTCACGAAAGCCACATGCCTGTGTTGTACAGCCGGGGGTATCTGCCTTGGGATAAAAGAAAATTAACACACGCTGTCCACGTAAATCGGTTAATTTTATGGTCGAGCCATCATCGGCTTCTAGTTCAAAATCTGGGGCTAAATCATTTATTTGTAACATTTTTACACCTTTTCACCTAGTTTTTGTACTGCCAAAGCAACAACATATTGAACCAAAGAATTAACGGCGCAAGTTTGCTCCTAACGACCGCAAACTTGGCCGAGTTTTCTCTGTTTTATCTGTATCATCTTGATCCGTGGCCACAACAGGTTGATAAACTGGCAATGTAACAATAAAAGACGTCCCTTCGCCCACATTGCTTGTCACGCGAATGGCCCCACCGTGCGCCTGGGCGATCCATTTCGCAATCGACAGCCCTAAACCAGAACCACCTTGAGAGCGTGTACGTGCCTTGTCAACCCGATAAAAACGTTCAAATATATGCGGTAAATTTTCGGCGGGAATGCCAATGCCTGTATCTGTAATTTCGATCTGTGACCAACCCGCTTTTTTGGACAAGCTTAATGACACGTTACCACCGGATGGCGTATATTTTATGGCATTATCAGTCAGATTAAGAATCAATTGTTTAAGACGATCTGGATCACCAAACACCATCACCTGATCAACCTCCACCAATTCCACCTTCACTTTGGGTTGCGGGACGCTTACTTGACGATAAACTTCAAACAAAATGTTGTCCAATTCAACCGGTTGTCGTTGCAATGGCAATCCACCAGAATCAGCGCGAGCAAGCAATAATACATCGCCGACGAGGCGAGTCATACGCTCAAGTTCATCCTGAATCACGTCAAGGGATTCCGAGTCGCCTTCGCCCATATGACGCATCAGATCAAGATTGCCACGAATACTTGTCAAAGGCGTGCGTAATTCGTGAGACACATCAGCCAATAAGCGTTGCTGTGTACGAAATAGGCGTTCGAGACGCTCAAGTGTCTGATTAAATGCCCGGGCTAAATCCCCAATTTCATCCGTCCGGTTTGAATAGGGAACACGCCTGCTCAAATCATCGGCTCGCGTAATCTGCCGCGCAACTGTGGCAATATCTTCTAACGGTCGGAAAAGACGCGGTGTTAATAAAACCGCAATAAGTAAGGAGCCTGCAGCGGCTACAAACATAAACAGCAAAGCGATGGGCATTATACGATTTAACTGTTCATATGTATCTAGCAAACGTGCAACTTGAATGTAATATTTAGGGCCTGGCAAATCAGGTGAACCAAGTGGAGTTGAATAAACACGCAATAGTGTTGTCCCCTTTGTCACCAGATTAAACGATTCGACAGATGGATCAGCATAGGGATCTAATAATTCATCAAAGCTACCCAGGTTCGATGACTGCCCAACAATAACACCATTCTCATCTGCAACGATAACAAGGGCTGCGGCCGTTTCAAAAGTACCACTGACTTCAGGAGCAGAGCCTGGCCGCACAACTTCTGCAGCCAGATCCTTTAAATCGGTATCGATCTGGGCTAACAAACGGTCGCGTGGCACTTGATATACAATTAACGCAAAAATGAAGAATGCTGCGGAAAAAATAACTGTATAAATGATGAGGAAACGTTTTTGAATTGACAAGAGGTTTTTGTGTACGTTACCCGCTCACCGTTGAACATAAAAAATGAGCGGATAACACATAGGTCATTAGCTATTATTGGGTAGGCTCATCACGTAGGACATATCCAATGCCACGCACGGTATGAATGAGGCGCGGCATATCATCAACTTCAGTCTTTTGCCGCAGATAACGTACATAAACTTCGATGATATTGCTCTCCCCACCAAAGTCATAATCCCAAACCCGATCAAAGATTACTTGCCGCGTCAAAACTTGTCGTGGGTGATCCATAAAAAGTTCTAGTAATTCATATTCTTTGGCTGTGAGATCAAAGGTTACTTCACCACGCCGCCCTTGGCGTGTGACCGT
>CAYGMR010000578.1:0-2129 GCA_964350725.1 uncultured Ardenticatenaceae bacterium
CTGGTTCAATTCGTTTATTTCCAAATTCGTTGTAGTCATTTGTAAAGATGAAAAGTACGTTATTGAACCATGCCCAAACTATTTATGTTACAGAGTGCTAAATTCGTGCCTACTTTGACCCTGTTCAGCACAGGTTCACAGCCAAAACCCGTGTACAAAAGACAAGAACCTGATTGATAAAATACTAATGCAGCCATTTACGCGGATTATTTAGCACATCCCGATAAACAATGGCCACGCCACCCATGACCGCTGCATCTTGACCATGTGCTGCGGGGACAATTTCAACTTTGTCTTGCACCCAATGCCAACTGTTTGCGGTGACTGTTTGGCGAATGATTGGCAGCAATTGTTTGTGCGCTGCCGACATTGGGCCGCCCAAGATGACACGCTGTGGATTGATCACATTCATCAAGCTGGCCATGCCAATGCCCAGCCATTCGGCTGTCGCCTGGAGCGCTTGCGTAGCGACAGCATCGTTTTGCTGCGCGGCTTCAACAATCAACGGGATAGATAATTTGTTGAAATCAGACTCGATTTTGGTGGTTATCCAACTGGAGTGACCCGCCTGGATTGCTTCTTCAACACGGTGGAAAAGTGCTTTTTGTCCGGCGACGGTCTCCCAGCAGCCACGACTGCCACAGTTGCAACAACGGCCGTTGCGCTCCACCAGCATATGACCGACTTCACCAGCAAATCCAGTTGCGCCTTCGACGAGACGGCCGTTTAGAATCACACCGCCGCCCAAGCCCATACCCGAACTCACATACAACATATTGTTGCAATCTTGGCCCGCCCCAAAAACGCTTTCACCGAGTGCCGCCAAATTGGCTTCATTCGCTAGGTAGACAGGCACATCCAATACATCTTCGACTAGGCGGCGTAAAGGGACATCTTGCCAGCCTAAATTGGGGGCAAATAACAATATGCCATTGGCAATATCAACCAGACCAGGGACACCAATGCCGATGCCGAATAACGGCCGTTGCATGTTATCGATCTGTTGTTTACTTTCCATCAATAAAAACAAGAGACGCTCGATGATTTTTTCCTGGCTGTAATAGGTGAGGGTGCTTTCATAACGGCGAGAAATAATTTCAATGCTGAAATTAACTGTGATTATGGAAATAAAGCCGACCCCAATTTCTACACCGATAAAATAACCGGCTGTGGGGTCAGGTTCTAGATTGATGGCAGGTCTGCCTACTTCTGTTGATGAGCCATTGGTTCCAGATTCCCGAATCAAGCCATTTGTTAGTAAAACTTTGACAATACTCGATACAGTTGCTTTGTTGAGACCTGTTAGGTTGGCCAATGCCGCCCGCGAGAGCGGTGCTTTGTCATGTAGTGTATTCAGAATCAAGGTCAGATTCATATCACGCATAGCTGCATGATCGACTGAGTTTCTTTTGTTCATCAAGTATCGCCTATTAAGATTTAATACAAACTAATTGCTAGTCTACTTGGCTGACTCTTCCTTGTCAAGAAAAGGAAGCTTGCCCAAAACGGTTGGATTCGCCGTTTTACTGCCATGAATCATGAACAGATTAGTTGATTCTCCATCTATATTCGTGTCATTCGTGCAGTTCGTGGCGTGAGTGTAAATAAATCTGCTAACATTGACTTTATACCAAAATAAAATATACTAACTTGCAATTAGTTGAGATAATAAACTTATTCGATCTGTAAGGATATTCGAGGTGAAAAATGTCTGATAAATATGCTCCAAAACCTGAAGATAAATTTACGTTTGGCTTGTGGACTGTTGGCAATGTAGGCCGCGATCCGTTTGGCGAACCCGTGCGTAAAGTTTTGACACCGGCAGAAATAGTTTATCTATTGGGGGAAGTTGGTGCTTATGGCGTGAACTTTCATGACAATGATTTAATTCCGATTGATGCAACCCCATCAGAAGCAGCTGCCATCAAAAAAGCGTTTAGACAAGCGTTAGATGCTACAGGCCTGGTTGTGCCGATGGCGACAACGAACTTATTCACTGATCCTGCTTTTAAGGATGGGGCTTTTACTGCCAATGATCCGAAAGTGCGGGCTTATGCTTTGCAAAAAACAATGAACGCCATCGATTTGGGTGTGGAGTTTGGCGCTAAAATCTATGTCTTCTGGGGCGG
>CAYGMR010000578.1:2139-3336 GCA_964350725.1 uncultured Ardenticatenaceae bacterium
ACGCGAAGGTATCGAAACTGATGCCAGCAAAGACCCATTGGACGCGGGCAAACGTTTTCAAGATGCGCTCAATTTCTTGTGTGAGTACGTATTGGATCAAGGCTACGATTTGAAATTTGCGCTTGAAGCCAAACCCAACGAACCACGTGGTGACATTTATTTGGCTACAACGGGCGCGATGTTGGGCTTCATTGAGACACTTGAGCATTCCGAAATGGTCGGTGTGAATCCTGAAGTGGCCCATGAGCAAATGGCGGGTTTGAATTTCTTGCACAATGTCGCCCAAGCGTGGGATATGGGCAAACTGTTCCACATCGACTTGAATGATCAAGCATTCGGCCGTTACGATCAAGATTTCCGGTTTGGCGCAGTCAACTTAAAGAGCGCCTTTTTCCTTGTCAAATTCCTTGAAGATGTAGGGTATGCTGGTAGCCGTCATTTTGACGCCCATGCCTACCGCACAGAGGATTACGAAGGCGTGAAAGATTTTGCCCGTGGTTGTATGCGCACCTATTTGATTTTGAAGGAGAAGGCAGCACGCTGGAATCAGGATGTTGAAATTCAAGCGTTAATGCAAAATATTTTGGCTGATGATGGATCAACCGATGTGTTTAAGGGCAAATACACAGCGGAAAAAGCTGCTGGATTAAAAGCGGCTAGCTTTGACCGTGTCGCCCTCGGTCAACGTGGCTTGTCCTATGAGAAGCTCGACCAACTCACCCTTGAATTGCTGATGGGTATACGTTAAAAAATCACTACAAAGGCATATAAGGACGCATGTCATTCCCGCGCAGGCGGGAATCCAACCGTTTGGATGCCTGTGCAGGTATGACATTCATCCTGTATCTCTTTGTGGTTAGCTTTCAAAATAAAAGGAGCTAATCAGATGGCGAACAAACCTTTATTACTTGGTCTTGATGTCTCAACGACGGGTGCTAAGGCTTTATTAGTTGATTTGGGCGGGCATGTCGTGAGCAGTGCCACAACCCCACTCACGCTCTCAACGCCACGGCCGTTATGGTCAGAGCAAAATCCAGAAGAATGGTGGGATGGGATTGTTAAAAGTACCCAAAACGCATTAAACAAGGCGGGAGTCACTGGTGACGATATCGCTGCCATTGGTTTGACTGGCCAAATGCATGGGTTGGTCTTGTTAGATGCTGATGGCGCGGTGCTGCGTCCAGCGATGTTGTGGAA
>CAYGMR010000579.1:0-3336 GCA_964350725.1 uncultured Ardenticatenaceae bacterium
CCATCGGTACCCCGGCGTTCAATTTGAACGGTCTCACCTAACAAATCAATTTCGATTTTTTTGTCCCGTTCCGAACTGCCCAGACTCACGCTAACAGCTTTTTTCATATCTGATCCTCGATTCCAGAAATATTTGCCACAGATTTCCACGGATGGGCAGAATAATCTGTGATAATCCGTGAAAATTCGTGGCAAAAAATAGCATAAATTGTGTTGAAATTTTACCTGTTTTATTCATTCAGCAAAACGGGCATAAAAATCAATTCTTGGATTACGGGTGGCACGACAACTGCTTGGTAAGCAGTCCAGGCATCAATGCGCCCCCAGCCGTAGACATGATTGGGAACGGCCGTACTCGAATCACCACCACACTCTTGGTCTGATGTGCGTGGGACGGCCGTTTGTTTAATCGCCAACTCCAATGCATCCACATCGCCTGCCAAATCAGGGTTTGCGGAGATTAACAGAGCCACCAAACCAGCCACATGTGGGGAGGCCATGCTTGTGCCCGATAGGTTGCCGTAACCACCGCCTACTGTACTTGAATAAACCGAAACACCGGGCGCACTAATATCCGGTTTGGCCGGATTATTGTCGCCAACAGTTACCGGGCCACGGCTGCTAAAGCTGGCAATACTGTCATTGCTGTCAGTCGCCCCAACTGTAAATGAGGCATCATAAATCGCTGCCGGCGTGTTGATTGTGCTGCAAGTCGGCCCAGAATTACCAGCGGAATGCACGGTGACAATACCCGCCAGATTCACATTTGTAACGATCTGCTTCAAAATATCTGGATCGGTGCACCCTTCGCTAGCTGGGCAGCTCCAAGAATTATTGATGACATGCGGCGCTTTGGATGGATCGCCATCTGTAAAAGGATCACCCCCTTGTGGATAAGGGGCGATAAACCATTCATAACATTCGCTGTAGGAAGCTGGACTGCCCCAGCCTTGTTCCATATTGCGGCACGCAATCCATTCGGCACCAGGCGCCATGCCGATTTGATTGCCCATGCCATCATCGCCAACCATCGTGCCCATCGTGTGCGTGCCATGCCCGTGATCGTCACACGGCTCAGACAGATCAAAGCCACATGGATTGCCGGGATTTGAACCGGGATTGTCCGCATGGATGGCATCATGCCAGTTGTAACCATGATCGGCCGTTTCCATTTCAGCATCCCAGCCACGATAATGGGATTTGAGGGCCGGATGCTGCCACTCATAGCCAGTGTCCTGACCGCCAATCACAACCCCTTGACCCTCCACGCCTGCCGCCCAAACTGCGGGCGCATCAGTTATTGCGATGTTCCATTGAATGCTTTGGAGCTCGCGTTCAACTTCAATGTCACCAATGGTATCAAGTTTTACTTGTGGATTGGCCTGAATTTGGGCCACATCGCTGCGTTGTGCCAATTTTGTGATTAGAGAGCGCTTGCCACGCGCCCAAATCATGTTGCTCACCCAAAATTGTTGGTAGGGTACATTTGCAGCATCCAACTCGGCGATGATGGGTGCTTGGGTTTGCTGCGCAACGGCAGTTAACTGTGCATAAACGGCCGTGCCCCGTTCTGTTTTGTCAGCGATATTGGCAACGGCCGTTAAATCTGCCTGTTCATCTAAGACAATGAGGAATTCGGTTTCTGCGTCAGCAACGGCCGTATTCAATACCCATGGATCAACTTTCTGCATCCATTCGGCACGCGCTGTTGTTTGCATCACCACACCAAAAACTGCCATTACTAAAAAGATAAACAAAAATAATCGTTTCTGCCAACTTATTTTTTTGGGTAAATGCAGCGTTGATTTCATAATCACTTTTCCTTTTTATTTCACGGAAATTTTTGAGGTTATCATATCTTGTAAACCAATTATTTCGGTAGCGGTAGGACTGGCGGACAAGCATCCAGCCATGTAGAAATGTCTTTTCGCCCGCCTGTCTCGTCCAGGTTGCAACCATTGCTTACAGAATACATCACGCCGCTGCGCGGCACCAACAAACAAATGAAAACCGTAGCGCGATTTGGCAAATCGCTGACCGATTTACCAAATCGGTTTACACAGGAGTCGGGCGAGATGATGCGGAGAAAATGGTTTATGGTTTCGATGAAGCCATCCCGCATCATCCCGCCGCTACCATGATCATTTTTAAAATGTGATATCTCAGTGGAGATTAATATCAGTGGGTAACAGCCACAACGGACGGCCGTTTAATTCCTGCACCCACTGCCGCGACAAAATCCGGCCAATATCCTTAGCGGCCGCAAACGTCTCAGGCATCACATAACCATCACGATGCGCATATAAATTGACTACGCGAATTTCCTGATTTGCATCAAGAGACAGATCGCCCATTTCTGCGGCTTTTTCGATGGCTGCAGCAAAGTCTCCATGGCTGTCTACCAACTTATGCGCAAGCGCTTGGCGTCCAGTCCAGACCCGCCCTTCACAAATGGGGTCTAATGTATCAAATGGCAAGGAACGGCCGTTGGCTACCACTTGCTTAAATTTGTTATAACTGTCCATCACACCATCCCAAAAAATTTGGCGTTCAGGTTCACTCATCGGTGCATGATCGCTGTATAGGTCCGCATTTTTACCCCGCTTAATTTGGGTTCGGTTCACATGCAGTTTGGCATATAAGTCACGCGTACTCGGGCGTGCGATAATTACCCCAATGGAACCGGTTGTCGTCAACGGTTGGCACATGATATGTTGGGCGGGCGCCGCCACATAGTAGCCGCCCGATGCCGCAACATCGCCCATGTATGCCAGCACCGGTTTCTTTTTGCTCAGCCGCTCAATCTCGCGGCCAATCAAATCCGAAGCTAATGCCAAACCGCCACCTGAGTTGACATAAAATACAAGTGCCGCCATATCGTCCATACTTTCGGCTTGACGCAGCAAGCGCACTAAGGTTTGTTCACCAGCCGCCGCACCGCCAATAAAGGGAATAGGCAAATCAATCGGTGGACGCTGACTTTGTCCCATGATAATTAACCCATCCAGGGTGATCACACCGATATATTTGCGAGTTTGACGATGCTTTTTTTCTAGCAACAATGCATAGGCTTGATCCCATGATTTTAATTTGGCCTCGGGACGCTGCGTTTGCACAGATTCATCAGATTCATCAGGCGGCTCGGTTTCGGAACTGGGGTCGTTGTCAACGGCCGTTGCCTCCTCATGTTCCGCTTCACTGTCAGCACTATCTTCTTCAACCTCAGCAAGTAGATAAGCCAACTCATCCTCATAAGCCACGGCATCAACCAGACCCGCTGCCAACGCAGATTCGGCCGTATGTGGCGCTTGATCGATAAGTGCTTGCAGTTGTTTCT
>CAYGMR010000580.1:0-2232 GCA_964350725.1 uncultured Ardenticatenaceae bacterium
TTGCATACTCCAGATTTCTGCCACAAATTTCACTAATTTACACGAATTTGGATGGGTTCAATGCTTAAAATTCGTGCAATTCGTGCAATTCGTGGCGCAAGAAGCCTATAAGAACGCGTATGCAAACGTCCTGCCGCATTGTCAAACCACCGTTTGTTCGTTAAACTCATTGCATTATGAGCAAATTCTGGTACGCATTACGTGTAAAACCGCATAAAGAAAACGCTGTTTACCAACGCCTCGAACATGCAGAAATCGAAGCTTATTCACCTATGGTTGCCGTGCAGCCCAAAAATCCACGTTCAGCAAAACGCAAACCCTATTTCCCCGGTTATTTGTTTATAAAGACGGACCTTGAGGAAGTCGGTAGTAATACGATTAACTGGATGCCAGGCACACTGGGTCTGGTTGCATTCGACGGCGAGCCAGCCACCGTCGCCGAAAATCTGATAACCGAGATTAAACGCCGTCTTGCAGAAATTGAAGCGGCCGGCGGATTGACGTTGGATGGGTTAGAACATGGTGATACCGTGCGCATCACCAGTGGTCCCTTCGCAGGCTACGAAGCAATTTTTGATATGCGCTTGCCGGGCAAAGAACGTGTGCAAATATTATTGGCCTTTCTCAGCAGCCACCCTCAACCCGTAGAAATTGATGCGGGTTATATTGAAAAAGCGCCTAAAAAACAGCAGGATCGTAAATGATCAACGGTGTAATACTGCAAAAACTGCAAACATTGGACGACGTGCTGATTGAGCTGCGCTCATTGGGCACAGTTTCGGTTGCACAACTGCAAGCAGAATGGCGTACACGCCGCGCAATCGAACGTGATTTACAGGTGCTAGTTGAGATTGTAATTGATGTATGTCAAAGACTGCTCTCTGTATCAGGTCATACACCTTCGTCAACAGGTCGACAAGCAGTAGAGCGCTGCGTAACTCTTGGCATTTTATCTGACGCTGCTGCCTATAAAAAGATGGTGCAGTTTCGCAATTTTATTGTCCATCGTTATGAACGGGTGGATGATGCCATTTTGGTCGATATGGTCAATCGACGTTTAACGGATTTTGATCGTTTTCGCGAGGAGGTTCTGATTTATGCAAACCAGCAGAATTCTGACGACAACTGATTGGCAGAATCTGGAGCAGTTGTTCGTTTCTTATCCAAATGTGATTGCGGCCTGGGTGTTTGGGTCGGCACAAGCGGGCAATGTGCGTCCTGGTGGGGATGTGGATGTGGCGGTGCTGTTTGAACAACGGCCGTTGCTGGACGAACTCACTGAATTGCGTGCAGCTATTCAAGATACGCTCGATTTTGACGCGATTGATCTGCTCATCCTCAATGGTGCCTCCCCCATCACACGCTTTGAAGGCATTTCGGGGCGTGCCGTTTTTTGTCGCGATTTGAGTAAACGCGCAGACTTTGTTTCATTGACTGCGCGTGAATATGAAGACAGCATGGCCTTTTTAGCCAAAGGCATGGCTTACCGTCAATCTGTCATCAAATCGCCGAATTAAAACCTGCGTCTTTTGCAAGACTACACACACCGCCATAAAGAAAGGCTGATGTCATTGAGTCGAAGAATTCAAGGACACTGATAGGGAGGAAACAGTGATGAAAAACAATTTTTATTAAAGTTTTTCCGTATCAGTGTCCATTAGAACTTTTGCGACAGCCTGCTAGCCCGATCAAAAAGCGCCACAGCAACCGCCAACAGCAACCACCAGATAAAACCAGGGCGCGCGCCGAGGGCGATGGCGTCCAACATGCCAAAAAGCCAACCGGCGGTCAATGCACCGCTGATGCCCACAACCAGCGCTCGCTGGGGATGGTTCTTTAGCGGCTGCCAGCTTTTGTAGAGTAAGCTAAAACTCAACAACCAGATGCCCAGATAACTAATCAAACCCGGAATGCCCAGGTCTAAACCGGCTTGCAGCAATTGGTTATGGGCGTGGCCTAAATCTGTATCGGGTGCGATCAGGAACAATGGATAGAGTATATGTACAACGCGTCGAAACCCGTTCATGCTCATGCCCGTGAATGGGAAATCGGCAAGGCCATACAGGGCCCGCGACCAAATCTCTAAACGGCCGTCGATCCCAATTGCGTCTGCGGCTGTACTGCTGTCGGTTAAGAGCACGTCCAATCCAAAAGTGAAGAAAAGAAAAACAACAACCAGCAGGAGAATGACCAGGAGGACACCCTGGGTATGATCGTGGTCACCGAGGAGTT
>CAYGMR010000580.1:2242-3324 GCA_964350725.1 uncultured Ardenticatenaceae bacterium
CAAGATTAGCGTGGTAAAACCCAACATGCCCAGCAAAATGAGCAGCAACAACTTTTTACCCTGCCACAGCTCACGGCCAAGCCCAAAAACGAGTGCCGCCAACAGGGGAACTATCCAACACAGCACCCCCGCTAATTCATTGGGATTGATGACCCCGCCGATGGCGCCAGGTATGTTTCTGAAAATGCCGGGCAAATTAGCGAGGAGCGTGTTTAAGGGGGCTAAGGGGCCGGGCCAGTTGACACCTAAAAATCCAATCGCCGCCATGCCGATTCCAGCTAAGAGGATGAAGCCCACCAGATACCAAACCCCATGATCATGTTCACGTGTGACAGCAACGGCCGTATAAAACAAGGCAATCCCTAACACAACCCCCGCAATTTTAGGAAGGCTCAATGTGATATCAAAGGTGGCATAAAGACTAACCAGCACCATCAGCAGCATAAGCAGCAGCAAAACATCATAGGGTGTCGGGCTGATAAAATGGCCGGTGGCAATGCGCCGCATCATCCATAAAAAGGGAATCACCAAGAGAAACAGAGCCGTCCAACCGGTTGGAAACATTAAAATGGGAATCAGTATCAAAAAAAACAACCATTCCCATCGTGAAATAAAGCGTGCTGCTTGCTGCATCTATTTTCCTTTCATGGCTCTTCAGGATTCCATGGGGTAAACGCCATATGGCGGGCAATGGCACGCCATTTCCCTATCACAATTTCCATTGACCCCACGAGATACCAAAGAGCCCCTTTCATTTTCATTTAAGTGGTCGCCGACGTATTTGCCATGATAACCAGCCGCTGGCGGATCGGCAACTAATGATAAAGATAGGGATTAATCTTACATATGGGATGAAGGTGTCGCAGAAATCATTGACGCGACCTAATAATATGATTACGATCAGAAGCGGTCTAGAGAATCTGTGGTTTCCTGAGGAAAACGAGAGACCCATCGTTTTTTATTGCAAATGGCTGCCCTGTTTTCAGTTCACGATATTTGCACTTTTTATACACTCGCAAATTTTTGGGAATTTCAGATTTGTCAAGTTTCTACCACGAGTGGATTGTAAACAAATTTGTCAA
>CAYGMR010000581.1:0-1327 GCA_964350725.1 uncultured Ardenticatenaceae bacterium
TGGGATCATCCAGCAAGGTTGATAGCGGCTCATATTCTTCTGACCGGGCTGCTTTCCGCCAGATTTGAAGTTCAACATAACGTGCCATGCCTTCACGCCATTCGCGCTGTTTTTCATAATCAATCTGTGCGCCAGACAACGCTGCATTTTGGCGGCGCAGCGCTCTTTGAACCAGGAATTGCTGCGCCAGGTCAGCTATTTCTGGTTCGGTATCTGCTTGCACGGCCGCAGCCTGTAGATCGAGTTCAGTTTGTCACGCTGCTTGTAAATTCGAATCTGTCCAGAGATAGGTAGGTGCTGTGAGGGATGCGGCCCATTCCCGTTCCTACTGCAATGCCCAACACCAGACCCACGGCCATCTGGTCAAACAGCAGCCCAAAGATTAAGCTTAAGGCGATGCCGATAGCCATCCCTTGACTTTGATAAAATGACGCCGGTCGCTTTTTTCTATCAGTTGATTTCTTGTCCATTTTAATTTCCCTTTTAGTAATGAGACAGACATTACACCTGCCATACCCGGACCAATAGTACCAGCCATATGGCCACAATCAACACTGCGCCAATCCATATGACAGGGGGAATAACCCCTATTCCGACTCTGGCCAGTACTATCATAGCCTGGCCTATCTCGCTTTCGAGCATCACTTTATTGGCGGTAATGACCAATAAACCGGCGATGCTCACTAGTGTAACGGCCGTTAATCCCCAAGCATACGGCCGTTGCTCTTTTTCATGTGACACTATCAGTTTCATCTTTTTCACTCCCTTTCTCCAACCGCGACAGCATGAGTATTATCACCCGTTCTGGCGGTTCACTTTTGCTCATGAAAGCGTCTACGCCTGCGTCAAGGGCTTGTTTTTCGGCTTCTGGGCGGCTGCTCATGGCGATAATTTGCAGCGACGGCCGTTCAAACTTCAGCAGTCGTAGCAATTGGCTCGCTGGCAGACCGGGTAATTCCCAATCGAGTAGCACCAAATCAGGCTTTTTTTGAGCGACTGCCTGCAGCAAACTCACCGCATCGGCTGCTTCGCCAGCGATTTGCAAATCGGTGATTTGTGCCAGCACCAGGTGCAGAGCCGAACGCACATTTATTTGATCATCTGCCAATAACACGCGCATCTTGTGTTCTCCAACAAACTGTTTGTGAATATGGTTTTTCCTAAACAAACGGCCGTATTTGTTAGTTCCATTTTGCTTACCTCTTTTCTTTCTTGGCTTGCAATTCAAGCATTTAGCCTATTCCCGTGCCTGCGGCAATGCCCATTACCAACCCCACAGCCATTTGGTCAGGTACCAGGGTGTAGGGTTGCAGCGTTAACGTTTGCA
>CAYGMR010000581.1:1337-3317 GCA_964350725.1 uncultured Ardenticatenaceae bacterium
GAGAACCAGTTGATAAACGCCACTAGACAGGCGCTGTTGCCATTTACCGCCGCCATTTTCATCGGTCTGGTAATCTTCGCTGTGCAGAATCAGATAACCGTTGCCGTTTGTGTCCTTCAAGCTGAGATCAAAATAGGCAAGGTTGATGTTGGGCAGGGTGTAGAAGATGTTGACAACGGCCGTTTCTGGCAAAGTAAATTGCCCCACAATTTCTTCATCATAGGCGTGAGCCGCAAGATCAACCACTGCCACAAGATGGAACTCCGGCGGTGGCGCCTGCAGAGTTTGACCTGTGGTGCAACTTGCGGTGAACAGAATAATGCTGAAAAAACTTGTGATCAGTTTTGCCAAGCGCATCAATGGCACTTGGGTTATGGTTTGTCTTGTTGAATTTGTGAACATGTTTATTTGTCTAACTCCCTTTATGGCATTTGTAACCGCTGCAAAAGCTGCCAGTCAATCTCTGGCTTATTTGCATCAGTGTAATCGGCCGTATTGAGTAACCAGTGTGTTACCATTGCGTCAATATGTGTTTGTCCAAAATGGCGTGCAACCGATACCCGATGGTGTCCATCGCGTACAAAGTAACAATTATCAATCAAAATCAGTTCCACTGGCGGCAGCGGTATATCATGGGCATTTGCATGTGCCACATCCATCCAGCGCTGCATCGTATGGGTTTGCGTGGGTCGAAAATCGATGGTGAATGCATGACTGCGCCCTTCACTGCCCACAATGCGTATGATTGGAACTGACTGAATACCTAAAGAATGAATCGCTGCAATGTTCATGCCCTTTTTTAGGCGATTTAAATCTAACAAACGGCCGTTTTTACCCCGCAGCCGCAGCCACCATAAACGCCACCGTTTACCAGCGAAAGCGGCCATGAACGCCCGCCGTTCCCAATTTCGACTTGGGATACCCCCTGGTATTGGATAATTCAAAATCTGACTCATGACTTCCTCAATCTATCACCATACAGCGTTGTTACCGAAACTTTATGTGGGGATCATAAAATAAAAACTCCCCAGACACATCGTGCATTTGGGGAGCGTTTCGGCTGGTCAATTGCGGGGTGTTTTACCTGGTCACCTGACCGGGTCTTTTTATAAATTGAGGCAACGGCCGTAACCCATCATTGGACAGCCGACCAAGTCAGTCACAGAGACCATACCCGCTTTCGACTAACGCCTTCAGCCGCTGTGTAAAGCGTGCTGCCGGCGCCCCATCCACAATGTCGTGATCAATGCTGATGGTAACACTCAGATATTCACGGATTTCTATCCGATCTTCAACAACTCCTGGTTTCTTAGCGATGCCGCCCAGCGTTAATTGCAATGTATGGTTGGGCACCGGTATTCCCCAGCCACCCCCTTCCCCAAACATCCCGATAGAACTCACCACTACCGTGCCAGAATATGCCTTGATTAGCTGTGGCTGCTTAAAAAGAGCCCATAAAAACAAGCGCCTGATAAAGCCAGGCAGCCGCACAAACCAATCGATGAACTGCGCTTCTTGGCTGTCCTGGTGATCTTGTTGGAATGTACGAATTTCCTGGTGCAGCTCGCGAAAACTCTTTTTGTTGACCCCTCTGAGAATATACGGCCGCAGCGTTTTTTTACCATTCACTTCAACCTCAAACAACATATTCACGTCCACCTCATCAAAGCGGATCAAACGGTTGCGCCAGTCCCGGTAAGCGTGCATTTGTGTGTTCATCTCAATCGCTTTACCCAGGCAGGCTAAAAAAAATGCAGCCAAAGAGAGGGATTCACCTGTTTGTGTTTTGTGATGACGCATGGTTTCCCGTGCATTTGTGATGTCAAACTCGACCAGCCCATGCACAGTATGCTTCTTAAGACCCATCCGCCCGCCGTCGGCCATGAGCAGACGGGTGCGTGGATAGGGGAGGGACATGTAACTAGCGTGATTCGTTTGCATGCAAACACCTGCTTTCGTCCTGGGTGGGTTCACCGAAAT
>CAYGMR010000582.1:0-3299 GCA_964350725.1 uncultured Ardenticatenaceae bacterium
GATAGAGCGCCGGACTTCTAATCCGTAGGTTGGGGGTTCGATTCCCTCCTGGGGTACTTAATTTATGATGAGGTCCGTTGATTTTTGTAACGGGCCTCTTTGTGTTTTTCATAACTACTCAGGCTCAGGGGCGTGTCTCCTGACCACGCCCGGTTGTGGCATCGTCAGGAGACCGGCCACGAGCGAAGCCTGAGTAATGACTGTTTTTTGAGATGTGAAAATGATCAAGGTGTTTACTGTTGCCGAAATGATTATGGCTGAAAAAGCAGCCGATGGTGCTGGGGTTTCGTATGCACAGATGATGGAAACGGCCGGTTGCTGCGTGGCTGCTGCGATTGTTGAACGTTGCGCTGTTGCGGGCAAGCACATTTTAATATTGGTTGGCCCAGGCAATAACGGCGGTGACGGCTTGGTTGCTGGCCGTTATTTGGCGCAGGCGGGAGCCGAGGTTGTTTTTTATTTGTATAAACCACGCGACGCCAACAACGATGAAAACTTTAAACAAATTCAACAAATGGATTTGCCAATTATCCTTATGGGCGGGGATGCTGATTATCAATTATTACATGATCAGTTAGCCCAAACTGATATTTTGATCGATGCTTTGTTGGGAACGGGTGTCACACGTCCAATAAGCGGCAATTTGGCTGAGCTGTTGCGCATTATCAAAGAAGAAATCGAGGGGAAGCAACAAAAAGAAGTTACGGGTATGCGTGCGCGTTTGACAGTTGTTGGTGATGGCAACGGCCGTTTGCCCACCAAAACCCCACTCATCTGCGCCGTTGATTGCCCCAGTGGCCTAAATTGTGACAATGGTAATCTTGATCCATTGGCCATTCGCGCAGATCATACTGTGACCTTTGCTGGTCCCAAACGTGGTCACTTCCGTTTTCCAGGCGCCGGAGCTTGTGGCGAACTGATTGTCGCCGATATTGACATATCGACTGAATTGCCAGATGTGGCTAATGTAAAAGTAGAGCTTGCAACGGCCGTAGCCATGCAAAAGCTGCTGCCACCGCGCCCGATCAATGGTCATAAAGGCACTTTTGGCACAAGCTTAATCGCCGCTGGGTCCCAACATTATTTTGGTGCACCGCTGTTGGCTGCTAAAGGTGCCTATCGGGTGGGGGCTGGCTTGGTGGCGCTGGCACTGCCGCAGCTGATTCTACCAACTGTGGCTGGACAGATGCCAGAAGCAACGTATCCACCAATAACGGCCGAAAACAAGTTGGATGCTGAGAGTGTCGCTGAGATGATAACAACTGGAGCTTTGGCGCGTGCCAAATCACTCCTGGTAGGCCCCGGGTTAGATGCTGCAGCCGAGTTTATGCAAGCCTTACTTGCTATTCGAGATGAATTGCCACCCTTGCTCGTTGATGCAGACGGGCTTAACTTGCTGGCTGCACTGCCTGATTGGCCTAAACGCTTGCCGCCACACACCATTCTAACCCCACATCCGGGTGAAATGGCGCGTTTGACAGGTATGTCATTGGAGGCTGTGAATGCGGCGGACCGAGTCGAGTTGGCGTCGACAAAAGCGCAAGAATGGGGGCATGTAATCTTGCTCAAGGGTGCCTACACTGTTGTGGCGAATGTGGACGGCCGTTGTCATATCCTGCCTTTTGCCAATCCAGCTTTAGCTGTTGCTGGCAGTGGTGATGTGTTGTCTGGCATTATCGCTGGCTTATTGGCACAAGGCATGCGGCCTTATGCGGCGGCTGTGTTGGGCGGTTTCCTGCATGCGGCTGCCGGGCAATTGGCGGCAGACAAAATTGGCTCTGCGGGTGTATTAGCACACGAAATTGCAGATCGTGTACCACAGGCACGGCTTGCTTTGGGATGAAAATGGTTTATTAGCGGATTGAGGAAATTCATAATGCAGAATAAGTTTGATGTGATTTTAGTAGGCGGTGGTGTGATGGGGTGTGCGACTGCCTATTATCTATTAAAAACCGATTGTAATCTTAAAGTCGCTATCATCGAAAAAGATGCCACCTATGCACGGTCATCGACGACTTTATCTGATGGCAATATTCGTGTGCAGTTTAATGTCAAAGAAAACATCCAAATATCACAATATGGCCTGAAAATGTTGGAACGGTTTGCGGAGGATATGGCCGTTGCTGATATTGTGCCTGATATTGCATTTCGGCAGCAAGGGGATTTGTTTATCTTTGATGAAAACGGCCGTTCCGCCGCCGAACAGGGTGTTCAACTCCAAAACAGCCTGGACTGTGGCATCGAATTGTTGACCCCTGCCGAAATTGAAAGCCGTTACCCGCTGTTGAATATGGAAAATTGTGCTGGCGGTACATTTGGCCGTCAAGAAGGCACCATGGATCCGCATGCAGTGCTGCAAGGGTTCAAAAATAAGGCGGTGGCACTAGGAGCCGCATATTTTGAGGCTGAGGTTACTGACATATTGACGACAGATGCTGCGGCCGTTGCCGGCATCAAACTAGCATCAGGTGAAACATGCCATTCCGAGGTAGTTGTTAACTGTGCTGGTGCCTGGGTGCCGCAGTTGGCACGCAAACTTGGAGTTGAGCTGCCCATCGAACCCGTCAAGCGTCAGGTGTTTGTGTTAGAAACGGCTACTTCGGCATTGCTCAGTACAGGCGTAACTCCCCCAAAGCCACTGCCCTTAATCGTTTTTCCGTCTGGTTTATACATCATTCAGGAACATGGCAACCATTTCCTGTGTGCTAAATCGATGCAAAATGATCCGGTTGGGTTTGATGATTTTAGCTGGCATCAACAAAAATTTATGGATGATATTTGGCCGGAACTGGTCGAGTATGTGCCCGCTTTTGACCGCCTCAAAGTGGTCAGTGGTTGGGCCGGGTTATACGCAGTAAACACGTTTGATGGCAATGCGATCTTGGGTGAATGGCCGAGTTTACGCGGCTTGTATTTGATTGGTGGTTTTTCTGGACATGGCTTTCAACAATGTTTTGCTGTCGGCCGTTACATCAGCGAACTGATTTTAGGTAAAACGCCCACGCTCGATCTCTCGATTTTTTCACCACAGCGTATTCTGGATAACAAACCTGTTTATGAAAACCAACATAAGTTAGTTTGAGTGGTAGACATGGGTACAACATGCTAGACACCCATTTTTCTTATCCGCTATTTTCTTTATCTGTTGTAGCCTTAGAGGTTGATTTTGAAGATTAGGGTAAGAATCCAACAACGGCCGTTGCCTGCATTTGGGCTGGGTTTATTCATCTTATTGCTTGTGTTTATGTGGCCGGTCTTGTGGCCACCAACTGGACAAGCATTGGGTGGATTGGATATGC
>CAYGMR010000583.1:0-3295 GCA_964350725.1 uncultured Ardenticatenaceae bacterium
CCTGCTTTCTTTATCGTTTTTACCTTTGGCATCTTCCCGATTTTATTTGCTGGTTATGTAAGCACATACAAATGGCGTATTAAACAAAATGAATGGCTTGGTTTGGAGAATTACGTCAATGCCATGGGTGATGTCGCCTATGTTTTCTTCTTTGCAATTGCGGTTGCATTAGCTGGGTACGGCATCTATACCGCTATAAAGGCCGCAAAGGAAGCCAAAAAGAAGAGCCTTCCTTACTACACCCCCCTCATTTCCCTCATTCCCGCAGTTTTCATCACGTTTGGCCTTGTGCAGCTTTTACTGCGAGCCATTACATTTTTTGCCTGGGAAGAGGCGATTGAAGCTGGTGAGGCGGCCAGGTTAGGCAATATATGGTTAGGCATCGCCGCTATTGTTGTCGGCTTATTGCTCTCAACACTTGTAGGGTATATTCAGCCACGATTAGCCGAAGACAAGAGCATCCGCATACTGCCTAATTTCACGGGTGCGGCCGTTGCTGTTCTAATCACATTAGGTGGAGCCTATATCCTTACAAACTTCGTTCTTGCAGAACTAAAAAGATCAGAACGGTATGGCCTGGCAGTGGTTCGGATTCAATACTTAGTTGTTGCCGTACTCATCATCATAGCAGGCTATATCATTTGGAATTGGGGCACAAAACAACAATCCACCTGGAAATTTATCTTATCAATCATCGGAGCCACCATCTTGCTTGCGGGCGGTATCTGGTTAGCCACCATCTGGCCTGTCGTTAGCATGGACTCCGACGCCGATTTCTATCAATCGCTCAGTGTCACCATCTGGTATTCATTGCTCACTGTGCCAGTACAGCTTGCCATTGCCATGGTGCTTGCCTATTTGCTCTTCCAAAACCTGCGCGCCAAAGGCATGTTCCGCATCCTATTCTTCATCCCCTACATCGCACCGGCCGTCGCCACTGCTGGCATCTTCCAAGTTTTATTCAATTTACGACCAACTAGCATTGCGAATCAACTCATTGGCGCGACAACGGCCGATACAGCATTACGCTGGATTCGGGAACCTGGCTACGCCATCTCAGTTTTAGGCCAATATGTGGGCATTGATTCCGCAGCCGGCTGGGAATTTGGGCCCAGTCTCGCGCTCATCGTCGTCATCCTCTTCAACATTTGGGTTTTTGTTGGATATGACACCGTCATCTTTTTAGCAGGCTTGGGGAATATTCCCTTTTCTTTATATGAAGCTGCTAAAATCGATGGGGCCGGAACCTGGCAAATATTCCGCAACATCACGCTGCCACTATTATCGCCAACCACCTATTTTTTATCGGTGATTTCAATCATCGGCACATTTAAAGCGTTTAATCATATTTACATCTTACGACAACCGGAGGCGCAAGGCACAATTGATGCGGCCAGCGTCCACTTCTTTGTCACCTTCCAACGTGCCCAACGGTTTGGGTATTCAACTTCAATGGCGATCGTATTGTTTGTAATCATTCTTGTACTTTACCTAATCCAAAATCGCATTGCAGCTAAGAGTGTGCACTATGGCTAATCAAATAATAGAGTCATCCACAACTAAAAAACCACCTTTTTGGAAGCGAATCAATATCCTCACATTCCTGATGTATGCGGTCCTGATTGGATACGGTCTCATCTCTGTGTTTCCATTCCTATTCATGTTCTCTACATCACTCATGACCACCGGCGAGGCAACCTCCAAACGCAGCTTAATACCTGGCGTTGGCTATGATATTGATACCAAAAGCGACATCACGCCTTGCATCCTGTTCACACGTGACACATTTGAACAAGACGGTGAAGTTGTGACCAAAAATCGTTTTATTGTTGATATTCCAGAAGAGGCTTTAGTTATTCAACAATACAGCAACTATAGTAAACCCGTTTTCCAGGCACGCGAAGAGCTTTTCCGGCTGCCTTTCCTGACTAATTATTGTGCAGCCTGGCAGCAAGGAAAACTGGGTAAATATATGTTCAATTCCATCAAAATCACTGCCATCACGGTAGCCGGGACAGTCGTCTTAGCCACATTGGCCGCCTATGCGTTTGCACGCATGGATTTCGCTGGCAAAAATCTCTTGTTTGCGATCTTATTATCAACTTTAATGATTCCCGGTATCGTGCAAACCTTACCAAATGTCATTCTTGTTACGAGGATAGGCGAAATATTTGGCACTGAAGGCTGGATGGCCCAGAATTTGGGCATTAGCCTGTGCGCGTCTCGAAACTGTTGGATCAATAACTGGCCAGCCCTCACAATCCCCTTCATGGCACCCGTCATCTCAATTTTCTTATTACGCCAACATTTCCAAACAATACCCGATGAATTATGGGATGCAGCCCGCATCGATGGTGCTGGGCATCTCCGCTTTTTGGTAACCATTGTACTGCCACTATCAAAGTCGGCATTGTTTGTAGTGATCTTATTTGCATTTATCGGTGCCTGGAATGAACTAGCCTGGCCGTTATTGGTTACGGCCGGTAACGATGATTGGCGACCGATCGCAGCGGGGCTACAATCATTCTTCAATGAAGAATCACGTTTACCACAGTTACAAATGGCAGGCTCAATGATCGCCATTATTCCAATATTGCTTTTATACGCTTTCACACAACGGACATTTATAGAAGGCTTGTCCCAAAGTGGTTTGAAAGGATAATTAATTGTAACAATCCATGTAAATGTCAATCCCGTTTAGGCAGGAATCCATAGATATAGATATCCACCTGTGCGGATATGACATTCAAGAATTATATTTTCATAATTAGGAGGTGATGCAAATAGGTAAATAGATGATAAGTTAAGTTACAAATATGAAAGTAGTTAGTAAAATTCTTTAGAAAATAAAAACTCTCTTTGGAGGAGAATATAATGTTAAATCGTAAAACTTTTATGTTATTTCTAGTAGTTATGCTAGCGGCCTCTTTCGCGCTAGTCGCTTGTGGCGGCACTTCAAGTGTTGAACAAGCTGTAGAAGAAGCAGCTCAAGATGTAGAACAGGCGGCTGACACAGTCGCCGAAGACGCCGAAGCGGTTGAAGAAGTCGCAACAGCGGTTGAAGAAGTTGCTGAAGAAGTTGAAACGGCCATGCCAGAAGCTGAAGCGACGGCAGAAGAAGACGCTTCAGCGGCTGAAGAAGAAGTAGCCGCTGAAGAACCAACAGCTGAGGCCATGGAAGAAACCATGGAAGCGGATTATGATACCGACATTTATGGTATGATCGATGAAATCGATCTAGATGGCGCACAGGTTACTTTCTGGACTCGTTACGATAGTGGCGGACGCCAAGAAG
>CAYGMR010000584.1:0-3292 GCA_964350725.1 uncultured Ardenticatenaceae bacterium
CGCTCATAAACGGTGCATTCGTGACCAGCACTATTCAATTGAGCAGCGGCCGCCTCTCGATAGATTGAATCCTTGGAAAAAGCGAAAGCAAGCCATAATTCACCCGTCCAGAATCCAGCCATCCAATGATCATTCGCGCCGAGCTTATAGCGATTACCATTGCCCAAGTAAGGGAATCGATCGCCAAAACGAGTGATGTTTTGCTTAATACGCTGTAAACAAATGTTGAGAGTTTGTTTATAAATATCCAATGGTTTTCCTAATGTTAATAGTGTCTATTGAGTTAGGACACTTTGACTACGAATGGCTGTTTCATCTTTCATTCTCACCCGATGGGTGCAATGGTTTCCTAGAATAATTTCTGAAAACGTACCCGAAGATTAGATGCTTAACTCTGCGTCTACCCCTCTAAGGAGCCGAATACCCCGTCCGCTAGCGGCGGGCAGTTCGTTGATACGAACCGGTTCGTACCAATATTAGCATGATCGCATAGATATTGTCAACAATATCCAATAAAAACCTTTGCGAATAGGGCTTTTTACACGAAGTCCTGATGTAAATGTTCCAAAATTGCAATCAGGCCGGTTATTAATATTGAATAAATGGGCAATTTATACTAATATTGATACATACTGGTACGATTCGACATTTAAAGGAATAAGCATGCTGGACTGCGAACGGATTATAGAAGAACTTAAGGCACCGGCAGCGGCGCCGCTGCACACAAGGTTACGGAGCGCAATTGAGGCGCAGCTATCGGATGGAACACTTCAACCAGGGGACGCCTTGCCCTCAGAAAGGACTCTTAAAGAGCAGTTGGGCATCAGCCGTGCTACCATCCGCCAGGCCATAAAGAGTTTGATCGACGATGGTCAGTTAACATCGATTGTTGGCACCGGCACTTTTGTCATCGAACCACAGCAAGCTCCATCACAAAATCCCCTCATTGGTATCATCGTATCTGAAAGTAAATTTACTGTATATTATCCTGAACTGGCGTCCTCTTTGAGTTTTGGGCTGCGCAATGCCGGCTACCGCGTCGATATTAGTATTCATAATGATCGTTTTGAGACTATGAATCAAGTGATAACCAGCCTTCTGGCCCAGCAGGTGAAAGCGATGGTCATTGTCGCGCCAAACCAAAGCGGAACTGACCAGATGATTCGAGATTTAAGAAAAAAAGGCATTATCACGATCCTGCTCACGCGCTACCTGGAAAATTTCAAAGATTTCGATTACGTGGGGGCTGATAACCAGATTATCGGCACCGAGGCGACACAGCATTTGATTGATCTTGGCCACACAAGCATTTTGCACGTTGCAGGCAGCGGGACCTCAACGGCCATTGATCGAGCCACTGGGTATGTTCAGGCTATGGAGGGAGCTGGATTGCAGCCAAAAATATTGATTTCTCCAAAAGAACGCTGGCCTCTGCCACCAGATCTGATGAAACATGAGATTAAGGAAAGCCTAACAGAGCTTTGGATCCGGGTAGCTCGAAAAGAAATCACAGCCATATTTTGTTTTAACGATTTTATTGCAAGTTGGGTGCAGAAAGAGGTACGTCAGCTTAACATGTCGATCCCACATAACTTATCGCTTATTTCGGTTGATAATATGCCTTATGCGGGTTTTTTTGATACCCCGTTAACAACTTTTGCGCTACCTGGCGAAGAAATTGGCAAACAAGCGGCTGCTTTGCTTTTACGTCGGTTGAGCGGCGCTACCTTTCCTCCTCAACGAATTCTGATACCCGCACATTTAATTCAGCGAAGTTCCACTACAGAACTGTCACAAGAATCACTCGTAGCGTTCAAAAAATCGGTTTAGACCGTTTGGTTGGGGGATATGTTTTTGCATAGTACGGGCGTATAGTTTTACAGGGAACGGCCAACGCCTCTTCCTTATTCGACTGCGCTTACAAAGCAACCAATAGCTGCAATAATATATTTTTAACAATATTGGCAACTGAACACATTGAAATTCTGAGATGATTTGGTAAACTACACAACTGTATCAAACTTTCCTTGCGGATATTTCCTTATTTTTCCTTGACCTGCCTAGCACTAATATTCCAACACGTAACCTAGGCAAAGTTTTTGCTGAAAACAGATGAATGAATCTAAATTGTTTAACACCTCGACAATACTGAAGACCAAGTTATATCCGCCCTCCCTAACACCGGATTTGGTACCTCGGGTTGGGCTTCTTGAACGCCTGGAACAGGAACACAAACGGCCGTTAACCATTATCTCTGCACCAGCCGGATATGGCAAAAGTATCCTCGCCAGTATGTGGCTGGAAGCGAGCGGATTGCCCGGCGCTTGGGTTTCACTAGATGATGCCGACAATGATCTCCATACCTTTGTTTCTTATTTGCTGGCTGCTATTGAAACGGCTTCCCCTCAAACATCATTTCAAACATCCGAGCTCCTCAGCAACTTCTCTGCACCATCGGTTGCCATGCTTGCTCGCAGCCTTTTCGAGGATCTCGATCAAGTAGATACCCCTTTCATCATTGTGCTAGATGATATTCACGAAATCCATCAAGAGAGCGTTTTTAGCTTTCTTGAAGCGCTGCTGAAACATCCCTCACCTGTCATGCATCTGGTCTTGGTTGGACGCCAGGACCCACCTTTACCGATTGCTTCATGGCGCGCATACCGACAAATTACTGAGATCCGACAGTACGACTTGCGCTTCGTATCGTCGGAAACGGCACAGCTCATTCAAAACAGGTTGAGTAAAAGAATCAGCGCTGATGTGGCTGATGAATGGACCAGAATAACTGAGGGATGGATTACCGCACTTCAGCTGTTCATTCTCTCCTTACGCCATCATCCAGAATCCGCAATGCTAAGCGGGATAGTAATTGAAAACCGCCAGTACTTGCATGAGTTTTTGTTGGCTGAAGTTTTGTCACAGTTATCGCCAATCCAGCAGGCATGCCTCTTAAAGATCTCGCGGCTTGACCGCTTCAACGCTCAATTATGTGAAGTTGTTTGTCGGGAGGAATTGGGAGATGATGGCTTTCGGTCTGGCGAAGATGTCATCCATTGGCTGCAAGAGTCCAATCTCTTTTTGATTAATCTTGACCCGCAGAATAGGTGGGTTCGCTTCCATCACCTCTTTCAGAGCTGCCTCAGAGAGATAATTCAAAGTCAATTACCTCCTGAAGCAATTGCGAGTTTGCACTTACGCGCCAGCAGATGGTATGCCGAGAATAACATGGTTAGCGAGGCCGTACGAGAAGCCTTGATTGCGGGTGACAAGCCGGCTGCTGAGGACTTGG
>CAYGMR010000585.1:0-1171 GCA_964350725.1 uncultured Ardenticatenaceae bacterium
CTGCGATTTACCAAATCGCGCTACTTGCAACCCGACAAAAGAACATTGCCGAACTACTAGTACAAAATAAAGTGTAACAGCAGATGGTATCCTAATGAGAGCGATTGTCTAAACGAAACGGCCGTTGTTGCCCTGCGCTTCACCTACTCTTAAAAAAGTAGTAAACACACTGTTAAGGGACGGCCGTTTGGCAAGGGATTACAAACGATGGAAAACTTGCAAATATAGGCAATCAGGATATTTTTGTCAATTAATGGCCGCCCATGATTTTTCAAATTTTTGCATTGTTTCTCGATGCGTCTCTTTGATTTCCGCCTCTGGTCTGCCCGCTTCCACAATCTTAATCGCTTCATCCGTGGTATGGCCCAGCCCCACCAACACGCAAGCTGTCATCGTCGCACTACGATGCTTCCCTGCTTTGCAAAAGACCATTACCTTGCTCCCGTTTTGGATAGCTGCAACAGCTGGTGTTACCCCTTTCATTATTTGATCGGTCGGATAGATCAGGCGAGACCCTACATCGCTGCCCCTTGTATGTACCAGAGTTAATGGCGATTCATCCAATTCTTTGTCGGTGCGCTCTAAAATGGTGGCAATAATCAACGACACTTCTAACGAGATAATCTTCTCGCGGTGATATTTTGTCGGCCAGGCAGCGATGTAAATATCATCTGTGATTTGTGAATAATCTAGCGGCACATCTTTAGGAATACCGCGTATTTTATCACGTATGAGCCGAATTAATGATGTCATGTTAAGGCACTACCACTGTCAAACCGCCTGGCACTACTTCCATAGAAATGGGAGTGCGGCCCGTATATTCGCCATCTGTCCAAACAGGTTGATCGGGATCGGTGTCGATAAAAATCTTTTTGCCTTTCTTGATGAAGCTGTTGGCCGTTTTGGTGTCCAGATGAATAACGCGTTCACCCGCAGCGATTAACGTCTTCAAGCTTTTATTATTCAGGATGAAAACTTCCAGTAAACCATCATCAGGACTAGACATCTTGCCTGTCACAGAGATGCCGGTTCCTGCTTTTGCTGCGTTAACGACATAGAGTTTAGACGCTGGCAGATCGTATGTTTGCTCGTCGATCTCAATGTGATATTGAAATTCCTTCGGGGTTTTTTCGCGAGCACGTTTATAGGTGTTGATGGCGTAGGCAAAGGT
>CAYGMR010000585.1:1181-2639 GCA_964350725.1 uncultured Ardenticatenaceae bacterium
CATATTTGTTTTTATCCTCACGGCTGGTTTGTTCTTCAGGCTCAATACCGACATAAAGGCGTTGGATAAAATAAATATCCCCCATTTTGACAATATCTATATTACGTTTCTGTCCATTGGGATTACATAGCAACTCTATGGCAGGTCTCAATTCTTTGGGTGTGCCCAATTCGGTGGCAAAGCCATTGCCCGTACCACCAGGCAGGACTCCCATAACGGCCGTTGTGCCCATAATGCCGTTTGCAATTTCATGTTGGGTGCCATCGCCCCCATAACCAGCTACGAGATCCGCTCCATTTTGCGCGGCTTCACGTGCTTGTTCCGTAGCATCCCCAAACTTTTTGGTAATACTAACCGACCAATCTACATCATCATATTGATGAAAGACATCATTGAGTACATTTATGATCGGCTCGTCTTTCCCCGAGGCCGGGTTGATAACAATATGAATTTTTTTGTAAGGACTATCAGACATAATCATTTTCTCCTATCTAATTTCGTCTTACTCGACCAGGCATGCAAAAGGAAAAATATACCTAAAGCGGCGAGCAGCAAAGTAAAGACGTTTTCAAAATTTAACAGGTTTTCTGCTTTGACTCCACCAATAAATCTGAGGTAATCATACCATTTTCAACGTAGAAAGGCAGGCATTAATTGAATACGCTACAAGCCAGCACACTTAATCTTGAGAGAAAATGAGCAATGAGTAGGCTCCGAGAGTTATATTTGCTGTGTAAGGCATAACGGCCGTTTCTCCCCCATCACCTTCCTCAACCGCCACGTCAGCACAAACCTGATCACCAAACTCGTGATCATACCTGCTAAAGTCGCTGTTAAAACGCACGCGCCACAAACCCGCATGCGGGAAACCAACCGTATAATCGACCAAAGGCTTATGCGAAAAATTCGCCACCACAATCACATCATCGCCAACACCACCCGCAAACCAACGCTGATAGGCGATAACTTTTTGTTCGTTATCAACATGATAGACATTGACATGGGCACCCGTTAGGCCGCGAGTGTTGTTATCAACATTGCGGCGCAAACGGATCAGGTCACGATAAAGCTGCACAAGGCCGCTGTTTTTATCAGCTTTTTGCCAATCCAACGGCACATGATCATCAAACCAACCACTTTCCAGGAACTCCTGCCCCTGAAAGAGCATCGGCACGCCCGGGGTTGTCAATACCAATGCCGCGCCAAGTGTGGCCCGTTTTTTGGCGAAAAGTGTAGCGGCCGTTCCTGGCGCAATTTCCTCAGGCACGCGTGCTTTGCCATTGGCTACCTCGTCGTGCGATTCGGTATAAATCACACGCGCAAAAGCATCATCACCATAACGGAAGGTGATGGCGTCACGCACAGCCACCATATCGCGATCTTCGTCGTGGGGTGTGATGATCGCTTTGCGGATCGGATGCACAAAGTGACTGTCCCACTGTGTATGAAAACCAGCAC
>CAYGMR010000585.1:2649-2924 GCA_964350725.1 uncultured Ardenticatenaceae bacterium
CCTGCGGCTGTGTCATTGGTCAGCCACGCATTACCTTGCAAATCTTCGGCAATGGTAAGTTTGTACGGCCAACGGCCGTTTACCTCAGCATTAATCGTTTGCATCAACGACCACCCCTCAGGAATGTCGCTGCTCGGATCGCCATCGCGACCATGCACATTGCGAATGAACGATGTGGCATCCCAGCGCAAGCCATCGACACCAAATTCCTCCAGCCACATGATCACATTATCGCGGATATATTGACGCACTTCGTTACGGCCGTAATCGGGACG
>CAYGMR010000585.1:2939-3292 GCA_964350725.1 uncultured Ardenticatenaceae bacterium
TCGTTGTAAAAGTAGATGCCACCCTTACCATCTTGCTGCCAACCATCAAACTGCCACAAACTCAAATCTTGCGGACCAAAATGGTTATAGACAACATCCACGATCACCGCAATGCCATGGGCATGCGCGGCTCGGATTAGCTTCTGCAGCCCAGAGCGTCCACCATATGTTTGGGTGATAGCAAAGGGAAATGCAGGATTGTAGCCCCATGAATAATCCCCAGGGAACTCCTTCACCGGCATCAACTCAATGGCGTTAATACCCAAAGATGGTAGATAGGGCAAGTTATCGACGACACCCTGGAATGTGCCGGGGGAGTGAGCGTTATCGGCGGCAAAGGTGCCCACGTGTGA
>CAYGMR010000586.1:0-3290 GCA_964350725.1 uncultured Ardenticatenaceae bacterium
GGGGTCATATCACGGGCGTGGGTGAAGCACTCAAAGAACATTGGCCCAACCTTAAAATTTTTGCTGTAGAACCTGTTGGTTCCGCCGTCATCAGTGGGGGTGAACCCGGCCCCCATCCCCTGCAAGGCATCGGTGCAGGCTTTATCCCTCAGAATTTACACACAGATATTCTCGAAGGCGCTATCCAAGTTAAAGGTGAAGATGCATATGAAATGGCACGCTGTGCCGCCCAAGAAGAAGGTATTTTCATGGGCATCTCCTCGGGTGCTTCCCTTGCTGCCGTACGCCAAAAGCTGCCAGAATTTCCAGCCGGAGCACGTGTACTGACGTTCAACTACGACACTGGCGAACGTTATTTGTCGGTTGAAGGCTTGTTCTAATAACGGCTGGACTAATACTAGATTTGTCAACTTTTCTCCCAGAAGCAAATATGATTTCAACTCACAAAAGTTGACAAATCTCTTTCAGGATAGGTAACAAAATGGAAACGATACAAACAAGAACACGCCATGCCCCCATAGAAATCGCACCCGCTGATTTCCGCGAATTAGGCTATCAATTGGTTGATCGCATTGCAAATTTTATGGCAGATTTACCCCAAAATTCAGTCTCCCAAGACAAATCACCTGCAAGTTTACGCGACTTGCTGGGGCAAGGCTCCTTACCAGAATATGGCGCAGACCCTGCCGACCTGCTCACCGAATCGGCCAATCTACTGTTTAACAATTCGGTACATTTAGGCCATCCCCGTTTTTGGGGCTATATCGCGGGCACCCCCGCCCCGATCGGCAGCCTGGCAGATATGCTGGCAACGGCCGTAAACCCCAATGTTGGTGGCTGGATGCTTTCACCGATGGCGACCGAAATCGAAGCCCAAACGATTCGTTGGTTGGGTGACCTCATCGGGTATGACAAAAACGCCAGCGGCGTGCTCGTGAGCGGTGGCAATATGGCCAATTTTGTGCCTTTCCTGGCGGCACGCAAAGCCAAAGCACCCTGGGCTGTGCGTGAAAACGGCATGGCAGCAGGCGCAGGTAAGCAGCTGCGTGTGTATGCGTCCAACCAAACACACACATGGGTTGAAAAAGCAGCCGATCTGTTTGGCCTCGGCACCGATGCGATTCGCTGGCTGCCCACTGATGACAACATGCGCATGGATTCCACAGCACTGCGCCAGCAAATTGAAAGGGACAAAGCCCAGGGAGATGTACCCTTTATCGTGATTGGCACGGCTGGCACGACTGGGGTAGGCGCAATCGACCCGCTGCCAGAACTGGCAGCTATCGCCAAAGCATATGATCTTTGGTTCCACATCGATGGTGCTTATGGCGCGGCAGCAGGTGTTTTGGGCGTTGATGCACCCGCAGAATTTACTGCTTTTTCTGAGGCCGATTCAATAGCAATTGATCCGCATAAATGGTTATATGTACCGCTGGAAGCTGGCGCGGTGTTGGTGAAAGATGCCAGCTTGCTTGTGGATGCATTCGCTTATCATCCTGAATATTATCCAGATAAAGGCGACATGATCGATTTCCACGAATATAGCCCCCAAAATTCGCGCGGTTTTCGAGCACTCAAGGTATGGCTGGCTTTACAGCAAGCTGGCCGCCACGGCTATCAGCAAATGATCGCTGAGGATATCTATTTGGCAAAAACATTGCACCAACTGGCTGATGAGCATGCAGAATTGGAAGCGTTTACACAATCGCTGAGCATCACAACGTTTCGCTATGTGCCCGCAGATTTGCGCGACGGGGATGAAGCCACACAAACCTATCTCAACGCACTCAACAAAAAGATCGTCGAACATTTCCACACCAGCCCAGATGCCTTTTTATCGAATGCAGTTGTCGCGGGTACGTACTTGATTCGCATGTGTATTGTGAATTTCCGCACCTCGATCGAGGATATTGAGGCGCTGCCAGAACTGGTAACGGCCGTTGGCCGACGTTTAGATGCGACGTTACGGCCGTAGAGGCGTCCTGTCAATTTTTCATCAGCGAATTTGTAACCGCAAACTCCTTTTTAAAACGGCCTAAATTCGTGAAATCCGTGTAATTCGTGGCAATAAAAGAAAACTGCAAAGGTAGTGGCTTTGTCTATGAGGAAAAACTGAAGAAAACTGGCAAACCAAACAGCATCCTTGACGATTCCTACTGCATCGCCTATAACGCATTAAATCAAAGTGACGCAATCCCCAAGGAAAATAAGGAACTGTTTACATGAACAAAAAAGTATTAATCGCAGGCGCAACGGCCGTTGGTTTAGCGGGCCTCGGCATTTACAAAATTGTGACTGCCCAAAATAATGATAAGCGTGAAGCTGATTGGACCACGGCCGACATACCCGACCTGAGTGGCAAAGTGATCATTGTCACCGGCGCCAACAGCGGCATTGGTTTTGAAGCTGCCAAAGAATTTGCGCGTAAAAATGCGCATGTCATTCTCGCCTGCCGCAGCATAGACAAAGCAGAAGCCGCGCGGGCCGCAATCCAGGCAGAAATACCAAATGCACAGGCCGCAATCATGCAGCTGGATTTAGCCAGCCAGACGTCGATTCATGAATTTGTGGGCGCATTCCAAGCCAGGTTCAATCAACTCGATGTCTTGGTCAACAATGCGGGCATCATGATGACGCCCTATGCGACAACCGAAGACGGCTTTGAAGGTCAGTTTGGCACCAATCATTTGGGGCATTTTGCGCTAACGGGTCTGCTGAGTTATTTACTCCTGAACACGCCAGGTGCGCGGGTGGTCAATGTCAGCAGCGCGGCTCATCGCATGGGAAATATGGATTTTGATAATTTGATGTTTGCGGAAGGTGCGGGTTATTCGCCGATGAGTGCCTACGGCCGTTCCAAATTAGCCAATCTGCTCTTCACCTACGAACTGCAACGCCGTTTCGCGGCTGCGGGTGTGGATTCCATCGCCGTCGCCGCGCACCCTGGTCTTTCTAGCACCAATCTCAGCAGCCATTTGGAAGACAGCCCGGCCTACAAAATAGCTGGCCCGCTGATGGGGCGTATGGCGCAAAGTGCAGCCATGGGCGCCTTGCCCACCATCCGTGCGGCCGTTGATCCGGCTGTGAATGGCGGCGATTATTATGGACCGCGGGGCTTTATGCAGCAAGGCGGCTACCCGATTCGCGTGGATTCTAACGCCAAATCGCATAATCAGGACGACGCACAAACCCTGTGGCAGGTTTCAGAAGAGCTGACGGGTGTGCATTATTTAGATTAGGCGCTTACGCGCCTACATCGACAAAAAGTTGTCGATGTTTTTTGGACACTG
>CAYGMR010000587.1:0-3272 GCA_964350725.1 uncultured Ardenticatenaceae bacterium
GATAAATATGGCGGCAATGTAAATGGCCGCTTTCCAACATCCAAATGCCAGCCAGGTCAATTTCGATGACTTTATTGATGGACTCAACGGCCGTATTCAAAATTTGTTGTGAATCTAATAGCGCCGAAATGGTTTTTGAAAACTCATTCAACGTCGCCAACTGTTGGCTTTGCCGTTGTAATTGTTTTTCCAACTGCTGCGTGCGGAGAATCGTTTTGACCCGCGCCAACAACTCTTGCATGTAATATGGTTTTGTGATGTAGTCGTCGGCACCCGCTGATAACGCCTCAACTTTTTCACGACTGCCAGCAGCGGCCGTTAAAAGGACAACGCGCATCAATTGTAACTCAGGTGTTTTACGAATCCATTGCAATACATCCAAGCCAGACATGTGTGGCATGCGCATATCTAACAAAACCAAATCAATTTCGGTCGATGTGCCAATTGTGGCCTGTAAAAACTGAATTGCTTCGCGCCCACTGCTTGCAACATCAACACGGAACCCCTCCTTTTTGATCAGATAATCGGCCAGGGATTCAGCAATTTCTGGTTCGTCATCGACAACCAGGATATGTGTGTTGGTGAGTGGAATGCGGGAGAAACGCGTCATTAATAGCGTATTACATATTGCGTATTTACTTTTATACGTAATACGCAATACGCAATCAAATATTTATCAATCTTCCGTTGAAGAAAATGTATATCCATGCCCTTGAATTGTACGAATAAAAATGGGCTTGCTGGGGACAGGCTCAATTTTTTCGCGCAAATTTTTGATATGCGCCCGCACTAATTCAGGACTACCCGTGTCGCGGGGATAATCCCACACATCTTGCAGCAGTTGTTGACTGTTAAAAACCTGATCGGCGTGACTCATCAGATGATAAATCAGATCAAATTGCACATTTGTCAATAAGCTGGTGCCATAACGTGTTGTAACCTTAAACGCACGACAATCGAGTACTGCATTGCCAGCAAAAACTTCTGTGATCTCATCTGTTTGTTCCGCTGGTGGTGTGACACGTCGCAGAATCGCTTTTACGCGCAGTTCAAGTTCCTGCATATTAAATGGTTTCACCAAATAATCATCAGCCCCCGCGCGGAAACCTTCAATTTTATCTTCATCTTTAGCTTTGGCTGTCAAAAACAAGACTGGCAGATCCTTTAGCAATGGATCCCCACGGATCTGACGACAAACCTGGTAACCATCTACGCCAGGCATCATGATATCTAAAATGAAGAGATCTGGTTTATGACGACGTGCCAACTGCAGCCCTTCAATGCCGCTGTTTGCGGTCATAACTTGGTGCCCATACATTTTTAATGCGCGTTGCAATGTGCGGGAAACAAGATCGTCATCGTCTATTACAAGAATTGTGGCCATGTTACTACCTCGCCGAAACTATGGGTTGAGTGAAGGTGGTTAGGAAATCGGCAACAACTTTACAGAAGGATTATCGTTGAGGATATTGCCAATTTTACCGTTCACATATGTCAATAAGTATACCAAACTTACGTTTTTTCAACACGTGCGCGTATAGATCCCTATGGGGATGTGTGCAAACGCTAGATGTTTTTCAGTATGTATGTAGTATCGTACAATTTCTTGATATAAATCTTAAGGTGCAGAATGAATTCTGTAGCTAGCATACTGAAACATGATGAATGATGTTGGGAGAACCTGACTTTGGGCGTTGATTCACAAAATTGGACGGGGGTTATGGAAATGGTGCGCCGCACGGTAACGGCACGTGGGCGCGCGGCTTCAGGTTATTTTTCGATTGAAGGCACACGCTTGCATGAACGTGCTTTGCGTGCGGGTATTGTTGTCGAACAGGCTGTGGTGGCGGCACGATATTGGCATGCTGTGGATGAGCGTAAGCAGTTATTGTTGGCGGCGTTAACTGATTCAGGATGTGATCTAATTGTTGTGCCAGATGAGGTTGTGGAGGCGTTTACGGCTGGCCGTGGATTGGGTGCTATTGTGGGTTTAATCAAGCTGCCTACTGCACCCTCCCTCGCTGAAATAATAAGGGATCATCAAACGAACCAAGCGCGTTTTTTGGCTGCAGTGGATGTGGTTGACCCTGGCAATGTGGGGGCTTTGGTGCGCACGGCACATGCGGGCGGAGCGGCTGGTTTTATTGCTGTCGGTGTGAGTGACCCCTTCCATCCAAAGGCATTGCGCACGACGATGGGCAGTCTGTTTAAGCTGCCGATTTTGCGCTATACGGCCGTATCTCCCCTCCTGAAAGATCTTAAGAAAAATGATGTGTTTTGTGTGGGCACGGCCGTTGCTGATGCGATCCCCCTCTATGAGCTTCCCGAGTTATCCAGCCCACTCGCAATTTTTATGGGCAGCGAAGCGTGGGGACTTGCGGATGACGTGTCATCAAAAATGGAATATCGTGTCACCATACCGATGGTGCCTGGTGTTGATTCTTATTCGGTGAACGCAGCTGCTGCGATAATTCTTTATGAAATGCAGCGGAGGCAGTTGGTGTAGAGGATTGGCACGCCAAAACCCTACCTTACAAATTACAAATACGCTTGAACCTTTTCTATCAAAGTCTAAAAACTATAGGGTTTTTGTAAGAAATCAGCCAGACCTTGACCGATAAGTTCTGAGGTCGCTCTTTCCTCATGGTAACCGGAGGATAATATGATTTGAATATCAGGTTGTATGGCACGTAATGCGTGGAAAGTCTCAGCGCCGTCCATGCCGGGCATCGAAAGATCGAGCAAAACCACGTTGATTTGTGCACCTTCTTTTTTGACCAACGCGACACCTTCAGCACCGTTGGCTGCTGTGAGCACTTCAATGCCAGCATCATCGAGAATATCTGTGATGGCTTCACGCACAGGTTTTTCATCGTCAATCACCAAAACAACACCCCTATTTTTGGATGAGAGTGGCTGTGTTTCCTTAACTATTTTTATCTCGGATTTCGTGGAGGCCGGGAACAGCAAGCGAAAAATAGTGCCTTGATTTATTTCGCTGTAGACGCGAACTCCTCCCTTGTGACCGCGTATAATGCCTAAAACTGCGGCTAAACCCAAACCATGTCCACTTTGTTTTGTACTGAAGAAAGGATCAAAGATATGATCTTGTGTGTATTTGTCCATACCTTGGCCGTTGTCTTGGACTTCTAAAACCACATAATCTCCGGGCGGCAACGGCCGTCCCGTTTGCAGCCAATAACGCACATCCATATCTGAAATGGTTTGCTGTGAAGTCCTGATTATGATCTCGCCAGGTTTGTTGCCGATGG